>JALOOO010000077.1 GCA_025454375.1 Leptolyngbya sp. Prado105
CGCCCCATTCGCACAGGCGTTCCACGAGCTGGTCCTTGGTTGAGGGTTTTTCCAGGTGGAGTGCACAAGAAAAGTGCTGTTTTGTCACAGTTGTGTATGTTGTATTTGGCATAATCTTTGAGAATTGACTGGACATCATCACGACCAACTGCAATTGTGACAGCATCAGCTGATTCAGCCTCTCCACATAATGCCTTCATTGAGATGTTGAATCTCTTTTTGAAACCTGCCAGCCAGCCTGTAGTGTAACTGAAATTCTCTACTTTTAACCTTTTCCCAAAATAGCCTGCCTTCTCAATAAGCAAGTGATCTGTTACCACAAGATGATGTGCATGGACTTGGCAGAACCAGGTAAACAGACATTTCTCCATTTCTTTGTGTTTTGCGGTACGTGATCTCCTAATCATATCAAATTCACGGTAACTGTCACAAACTAGCTGTCTCCAGTTTTCATGGCCAGCTAGAATGTCATCAACTGGATGTCTCGATATGTCAACGTTCCATTTTGCATTGAACTGTCTACTGATGTCTCATGCAATAAACTCTGGTTTTCTTTTCGATAAAGACAAATTTCGTGTTTCTGACTAACACTCAAATCACAACGTTAGCACTTAGTCACTGTCGTTTTTGTTACACAGAGTGAAGTATCAGTACTGTTAAGTGATTGTGAATAAATGAGGTCAACCACATCATATGAGCTCAGCACCCGGAATTGAAAAATAAGTAAGTATCAATACCAGTAAGAAAAATAACTAAGTGTGAAGTTTGTGTGCGGCAGCTGCTTATTGTGTTTCACAGGCTGGCAATCAGTGTAACAATGAAGTCCAATACAGTACTCGAATCAGGACAGATCTGATCATTGATTGGCGGATTAACGAGACATAACTGTATGGTCTGAACCAAACAATGTTTGGCAGATGGCGGTTTGCCAAATGGCAGTTAAATGAGACTGAACTCAATGGCTCGAAATTGCCATCGCCAATATATGGCGGATTAGGAAATTAGCAGATTAACCAGCGGCGGATTAACCAGAGTGCACCAGTCTATTGGACATGTGGCTGATAGTGCTGATTCTATGTTTACCTATACTGATCCTGCTGCCATTTAATATATGGTTGGCGTGGATTTGCTTCCCATGTATAGGGTGAGGGTTTCAGAGGTGCAGTAATGGTTTATGCATCCCGCAACTAGCCAGCATTGCTAGAAGGCTGTTTGTGGTTTTGTGCAGACATTATTCATGAAGAGTTTGTTAAGTAGGAGCTGTCATGCAGTGAGCTTATCATTTGAAGAAGAAAGTGATATCAAACCAGCAATGCTAAAACATTTGAAACAAGAAATCTGTTGACGATAAACCAAACATCATCGCTGAGACACGTTATGATTTATATAGTTCATTCGCATCAAGAATTTGAGTGTTTTATTCAGATAATCGCCTCATGTAATTTCTTTGTTAGATATGTTGTAAGTGCATTTCAAATAAACCAATGGAAAAATTCAATTCAAGAGGTCCCGTAAAATTGTTGAGCTACATGAGAGACTGTGCGACAATAGACGTTCAGTCAATAGTTCGAAAATGTAGTATAAAGAAAGTTTTTTTTTATCAATTTTTTGTTTGCTGATATCTTTTAATAATATGTTTTTTCTTATCTCTCTTTTATATTTTTAAACATGGGGCGGAGGAGGAGAAAATGAATGATTTTACACTATACTACGGTTGTTCCTATTCTTGAAACTTTTTTTTAAGTGGAAAGTTTTTTTTTTACTTGCGGTAGTCATTGAGAGATAGGATAGTATAGTGATGAATATCATCATTAGAAAAGGAGGATGCTAGTAGCGGGAGGGTTGTTGGAAAAGAATGCGGATTGTTGTCGTATTATATCTTGAATAAGCAGGGGATGTGAACAAAAACTCAATTTGATAATTAAAAAACGACCAAAAACTGACAAAAATCCTTATCAAGTTCATCTATTTCAAACTGATCCGGTTAGTCAAGATAGCCCTAGTATTACTGCTCGCCTTTATAACGAGAAGAAGGGTACTCCTAAAGAAATGCATCGCTCGACCTCAATCTTAAGTCAACTGACGGGGTTAACATCACTTCGCAAAGAGATTTCTGAGGGAATCGAGGCAGTTTCTCAGGTACTAGAAAGTCTGTTTATTCTCGATCCAATTCCATCGCGCATGCGGTATTACTCCCCCTTAACCGATCGCTTGCAAAGTGATGCATCCAACATTGCTGGTGTTCTGGCAGCTTTACCCGATGCTCAGAAAAAGCAAGTAGAAAAAACCTTATCAGACTATGCCACGAAACTTCCTGAGCGAGATATTCGACGAGTCTGGGCAGAACCCGTGGGCAAGTTTAATGCCGATGCCATGCTCTACTGCGAAGAGTTATGGGTGCCAGGTGAGGAACCAACGGTCGTGGATTCTAGAGGGATGTCTGATGGAACCCTTCGCTTCCTGGCAATTTTGACGGCACTGCTAACTCGTCCGGAGGGTAGCCAGATGGTGATTGAAGAGGTTGACAATGGCTTACATCCATCGAGATCGGGGTTGTTGCTAACAATGTTGCAAAACATCGGTAGTGAACGAGCCATCGATATTTTAGTAACCACACATAATCCAGCATTGTTGAATGAGCTAGAGCCTGAAATGGTGCCGTTTGTTGTGGCTGCACATCGGGATGGGGCAACAGGAGAAAGTAAGTTGACGATGCTGGAAGATCTAGAAAACTTACCCAAGCTGATGGCAGCAGGACCACTGGGCAAGGTTGCTTCGCAAGGGCTGATTGAAAAAAGTTTGAGCAGTAGTCGATAGATCCTTCCCATGCCAAAAGTCTTGATCATTGATACTTCAATTCTCTGCGCGTGGTTGGGGGTTCCTGGAAAGGAAACCTGTGGTGCTGCCCATGACCGTTGGGATCAGACCAGAGTGAAGCAAAAGATTGAAGAGGAGCAGCAGCAAAAAACAACCTTTGTTTTACCCCTTGCCACGATTATCGAAACGGGGAATCACATTGCTCAAGCGACCTCTCAACGATATGAATTGGCTCAAGCACTGGCAGGTTTAATGGAATTGGCAGCAGTTCAGCAAACGCCTTGGGCAGCTTTTACAGATCAATCCGTACTGTGGGAGGCTGAAGGACTGAAAAAATTAGCCCAGGAATGGCCAACCTTGGCTGCTCAAGGCATATCCATTGGCGATGCCACGATTAAAACTGTTGCCGAACATTATGTGAGATTAGGTTTTCACGTCGAAATTTTGACAGGTGATGCGGGCTTAAAGTCTTATGAGCCTGCGCCACCACCCGTATTGAAGCGTAGTCGCAGACGAAACAGAAGTTAGGAGTAGCAGGAGCAATCAATCATGACCGATATTTCTCAACCGAGTCTCTTTAACCAATCTTCTGGATCGTCTGGTTCTGTGGAATGTCTTGGCATCACCTTCGAGAACGATGAGGCACGACGGGCATACTTTCTAGAGAAATTAAGGGAGAAGCTGAAAGACCCAGAATTTCGCAAAATTGAGGGCTTCCCGATTGGGGAGGATGAAGACATTTTGGCGTTGTCTGATCCTCCCTATTACACCGCTTGTCCAAATCCATTCATGGAAGATTTTATCGAACACTACGGCAAGCCCTACGACCCAGAAACGGATAATTATCAACGAGAACCATTTGCCGCAGATGTAAGTGAAGGCAAGAACGACCCCATTTACAATGCCCACTCGTACCATACTAAAGTGCCACATAAGGCAATCATGCGATATATCCTGCACTACACAGAACCAGGAGATGTTGTGTTAGACGGTTTTTGTGGGACTGGAATGACAGGAGTTGCAGCGCAGTTGTGTGGAGATCGGGCAACTGTAGAATCATTGGGTTATAAGACTCAAAAAGACGGAGTAGTTTTGGGTGAAGAGAGCTTACCCATCTCTAGATTAGGAGAAAGGAGAACAGTTCTGAATGACCTTTCACCTGCTGCAACATCTATTGCCTATAACTACAACGCATCGGTTGATGTCAACACTTTTGAAAATCTTGCTAGGGCACTATTAAACCAATTTGAGACAGAATACGGGTGGATGTATAGAACAAGACATCGTGACAATGATTCATTTGGGCGCATTAACTATGTAGTTTGGTCTGATGTGTTCCTGTGTAACTATTGTCAAGGCGAGGTTATTTTTTGGATAGATGCTGTTGAAGCAGGATTAGTAAAAGAAGAGATATATTGCCCTCACTGTTCAGCACTGGTGAGTAAACGTTCGTTAGATCGAGCAAAAACAACAATGCTTGATCTTAGTTCAAATAAGGCGTTGTCTAGAGCAAAAAGAGTTCCTGTCTTAATTAATTATTCCGTTGGGAACCAAAAATTTGACAAAAAACCGGACAACGAAGATTTATTAACTCTGAAGCGAATTGAGGACGAACAAGTTCCCGGAAAATATCCAACCGTGAGGATTGATAGAGATATAGACCTTTGGCATGAGAGAGATTATCGTAGCTTAGGCATCTACACTATAGATGCTTTTTTTCAGAAGCGTAGTTTGATAATGATCTCTTTTTTTCGTAAAGAAATTCAGTTCATTAAGGGTAGATTACGTTCTTTTCTATGGTTCTGGTTTCAATCAGTTTTAATGGGATTTTCTCTTCTAAATCGCTATAGAGTAAAAGGTTATTCCCAAGTCAATCAGATTTTAAGTGGTACGCTCTACATCGGCGCAGTTACAGCAGAGATCAGCCCTTGGTATGCATTAGAAGGTAAAGTAAAACGCTTCAAGCTATTTAATTATGCTCGTTCAAATACTTTTTGTCTTGCAACAGGCTCGACTAGCAGATTGGCTTTAACTTCAAATTCTGTTGATTATATATTCACTGATCCTCCTTTTGGTAGCAACATTATTTACTCTGATCTCAGTATTTTGTGGGAATCATGGCTTAGTTTATGGACTAATACTAAGCAAGAAGCAGTTGTTCATCGCCGTAAAAAGGATGAGGCTTTTACCCTTGCAGAATATATACAACTGATGGCAAGTTGCTTCTCAGAGATGTATAGAGTATTAAAACCAGGGCGCTGGATAACTATAGAATTCTCTAATACTCAAGCAAGTGTATGGAATGCAATTCAAACTGCACTACAAAAGGCAGGCTTTGTTGTTGCTAATGTTTCTGCTCTAGATAAACAGCAGGGTAGTTTCAAGGCAGTAACTACCACTATAGCTGTCAAACAGGATTTAGTTATTTCTGCTTACAAACCTAGTAATGCACAAGAAGCTTGCCTTGCTAAAGCACCGGAACAAGGTGTGTGGGAGTTTATACAAAATCACCTACAGTATCTACCTGTAACTAAAGGAAAACGAGGTGATTTGGAATTTATCAGCGAACGAGATCCTAGAATCTTGTATGATCGCCTGATTGCTTACTATGTGCTACATGGTTACGACGTACCGCTCTCCAGCCAAGATTTTCAGACGGGGTTAATTCAACGTTTTGCTGAACGCGACGGCATGATCTTTTTACCTGAGCAAGTAGCTGAATACGATCGCAAACGTCTATCCATTGCTCAAGCTCCTCAATTAGATTTATTCGTTTTCGATGAGCGTACCTCCATTGATTGGTTATTGAATTTCCTTAAACGCCGTCCCTCCACCTATCAAGAAATTCAACCTGAGTTCATGCAGCAACTTAGTGCAAGCTGGCGCAAATATGAAACTCGTCCTGAACTGTCTGAACTTTTGAGAGCGAATTGCCTCTGCTATGACGGTCAAGGCGATGTACCCAGCCAAATTCATAGCTACCTTTCCAGCAACTATAAAGATATGCGGAATCTAGCCAAAGATGATCCTGCCCTCGTTGCGAAAGCGAAAGAGCGCTGGTATGTTCCTGACCCCAACAAAGCAGGTGACTTAGAAAAGCTCCGTGAGCGTGAGTTACTTAGACAGTTTGAAACCTATCAACAGGCTAAGCAGAAGCAACTGAAAGAATTCCGGCTTGAAGCTCTACGAACAGGTTTCAAGAAAGCATGGCAAGAACGCAACTATCAAAGCATTATGGATGTTGGGCGCAAGATCCCTGAAGCCACTCTGCAAGAGGACGAAAAGCTGCTGATGTACTATGACCAGTCTGTCACTCGGATCGGAGAGGATGACTAGCCATGCTAACTGAAGTTCTTCAAACCTATCCTCAGCCGATCGCTTACGCCTACGGCAATGTCTACCGTTCTCGCTCTCGCTCTAAACCAGAGGAGTTAGACCAAATTTTTCGTTGTGCCGAAGTGACGGCTCGTTATCTCTCTGCACTAGCGATCGCCTCCTTTGCTGCCAGAGAGGATGCATCTATGGCTCCTCCTGAACAATTTGCTGAATTTACAGGAAACTTATCTTTTGGAAATTTCTTGACTGTTGTTCAAGCAGTGGCAAAGCTAACAATTCAGCATCCTTTGCAAGCTGCTTTTTCTCAAAGCTTCCTCAACAAAAAAAGTTTGGCGAGAGGAAAGCTAGAAGAACTGCTAGAACTACGAAATCAACTAGGACATGATCTTATCGGCTTCAGTGAAGTCGCTGCCATCACCTGTCTGGATAGTGCTCGTCCTCTGGAGAAACTGGAGGAAATGCTTCAAGGTATCGCACTACTCTGCTCTTTCCCCTTATTTCTAGTAGATATCCAAAAACCAATTCGCAGAGTCATGCATATAGTGCGGCTCACCCTTATGGGCGAACAAAGTGAGCCTGTCCCTGAGCAACTGGCTGTTTCAGAGGCTTTTATGGATGATAAGCGACTCTATATCGGCACACGAGAAGGAGCACTCTTACTTCATCCCATGCTTGTTTGGGGTTTGGAACGCGATCGAGCAGCCCAAGCTATTTACCTGCTGCACCAGATCAAAGACGATGAACTCGTTTACAAGTCCCTGGCAGCCTTGAACCCACCTTCTGAACCGCCTGTGCCAGAAGATTTACAAGGATTACTACAAGGTGAAACCGTTCCTCTTGAGCCGATCAAACTTCATGACGGTAGGAGTTTCAAAGAAGATTGGGAAGGAAAACGAGAACTCCAGCAGCTTAACTTAGTAACAAGTGGTCAAAGTGGACTCACACAACCTATTTCTTGGACTACGTTTCATCAGGAAACCCTACGCTGGTATAGCCAAATACTTAAAAGTCGATCTGACGAAGCGAGCTTGCAGGAGCAACGGATCTCAATTGATTGGAACAACCCCATAGATGTCATCCGCCAACTGCTCCTAGACCAGAGGGGTGAGGTCACCCCTGAAGAGTACCGTCAATTATTACTCCTCTTTGGAAATGGACAAGTAATTCGGCGGGCAGTTGGACGAGACATTTTAGATTTACGAGTGCGAATGTCTGAAGAAGAGCGCTGGAACGATCGCCAAGAGATCAGTGACAACTTGTTGACAGCTCTTCGTAAAGCGGTTGAGTTTATTGGTCGTCACAATTCTCTGATTCCAGATCTCTCCGTCAATACCCTGCAAAACACTGTAGGTTCAGCAGATTATATTGCTGCCCGGGAAGCTCTCATTAATCTGATTATTCACCAGGATTACAACGACTCTCGTACCGTTGCTCAGATTGAGCTAGAACCTTACCGCACAGTGATGGTCAATGCAGGAGCTTCTTTAGTTTCGGAAGAAGATTTGATTGATGGTGGAACTAGCACAGCTCGTAATCCCATAGTTGCTCGTGCCTTGAAACTAATTGGTTTTGCTGAGTTAGGTGGTTCTGGACTACGAGAGGTTTCCCGTGTCTGGCGCAATGCCCAACGCCGTCCACCCTTAATTCGCTCTGATAATGAAAACAATCGTTTCCGAATTGAGCTTGACTCACGTCCTCTCATTGTTGTTGTTGACGATTTTTGGAAGCAACGGCTTGGTGTTAGTGTCTCGCTTGAAGAGGCAAAAATTCTTGGGCTTATAGGTAGTTCACCTAATGGAATGACACTAGGAGAATTGTGTTCTGGCACAGGTTATCGCTCTAGAGAAACTGAAGGAATGTGTCAACGATTGAGCATTCAGGGATTAATTGATTGTGAATCTGGCAGCTATTGCCTTAAGCCCCATCTAAAAGAAGTTGTGTTGGAGGCACTGGGATAACGCCCGGTTCCTAGCTTTGGAGTGAAGAACACCAGCAGCTTTGCTAGGTGATCGAGCAATTAACAGAGGAGGCAAAAGAGCAGTCATCTTAGCAGTCGGTAAAAAGACCACTTTTGAGGCGGAGTAATAATCATGAATTTAGAACAAGTTTTGCTGAATAAATTTCGTACCCTACCCATTGAAAAACAACAGGAAGTATTGGACTTTACTGAGTTTCTGCAACAGAAAAAACTCAAGTCACAACCCCTCCATCCCCTTAAAGGGCTGTGTTCAGATTTAAACTTGGATTTACCAGAAAAAGCTTTCGTTGAAGCACGACGCGAAATGTGGGGCAACTTTCCCCGAGGGGACATCTAATGACATCTGTTGTTGCCGACACTCATGCCCTGGTCTGGTACATCATTCAGCCCAACCGCCTTTCTAATGCAGCGGCCCTGGCTCTGGATAACGCGATCGGGGCTGGAAACCCAATCTACCTATCAGCCATCTCCATCGTCGAAATTTGCTATCTCACCGAACGCGGGCGATTGCCCGAAACCGTTTTGCAACGTCTGATAGAGACAATGGCACTGCCCAATGCTCCTGTGGTGACGATGGCTTTAGATTCGGCAATTGCTCTGGCGATTCAACAAATTGACCGCACAACCGTCCCTGAAATGCCCGATCGCATCATTGCCGCAACAGCCCTGCATCTCAATCTCCCGTTAGTCACCCGAGATCAACGCATACAGGCACTGAAAACGCTCACAACTGTTTGGTAGGAGGCAATGGTGCAGTCAGGTACTTGGTTATGGAGTGAGGAACACCAGCAGCTTTGCCGGGTGATCGAAACACAGTCCTTGTGGGGCAATCAATTCTGCCGTGTTTGGCTACCCACTCAGGACGCGATCGTTCGTATTCCTGCTGAAAAACTGCGTCCCTTAGACGAATCAGCCCTATCCAATCCTGCCAAGCTGGTCTACATCGCTGCTGCTGCCCGGATTGCCGATGCCTTAGCGCAAGATGTCCTGCTCGCTCCGATTGAATCCTCCGTCATTCCCCTACCGCACCAGATCAAGGCACTATCAAAAGCTGTATCGGGCGATCGCGTGCGATACCTTCTAGCTGACGAAGTTGGCTTAGGCAAGACCATTGAAGCAGGATTGATCATGCGGGAGCTAAAGCTGCGAGGCTTGGCTCGTCGCATCCTGGTCATTGCACCCAAAGGGCTGGTGACTCAATGGGTCAGTGAAATGAAACTGCACTTCAACGAAACGTTTCATCTCCTGCTGCCAGAGGATTTGAAGACGATTCAACGGCTAACCAATGGGTCAGCTTCAGATATTACCTCCACTGTTTCGGGACAGGGACAGAACCCCTGGACGATGTTTGATCAGGTTGTATGTCCAATGGACTCTGTTAAACCATTAGACAAGCGACAAGGCTGGACACAAGAACAAATTGCCGCCTTTAACCAGGAAAGGTTTGGCGATCTGGTATCCGCAGGATGGGATTTGGTCGTGATTGATGAAGCCCATCGTCTGGGTGGGAGCAGCGATCAGGTGGCCCGCTATAAGCTGGGTCAAGGGCTGGCTGAAGCTTCACCTTACCTGCTATTGCTCTCTGCTACACCGCATCAGGGCAAAACGGATGCCTTTTATCGCCTCATTGTCCTGCTCGACGCTGAAGCATTTCCGACGATCGCCAGCATCCAGCAAGAACGAGTTCAACCCTACGTAATTCGCACTGAAAAACGACGAGCGATCGCTGCTGATGGCAATCCTCTATTCAAACCTCGACACACCCAGTTAGTCCCGGTCTCCTGGCAATTGCGCCATCGAGAACAAAAGAACCTCTATGAAGCGGTCACGGAATATGTCCGTGAAGGCTATAATC
Source organism: Leptolyngbya sp. Prado105 (assembly GCA_025454375.1). Lineage (GTDB taxonomy): Bacteria > Cyanobacteriota > Cyanobacteriia > Leptolyngbyales > Leptolyngbyaceae > Leptolyngbya. The sequence goes on from JALOOO010000077.1 coordinate 9,987, forward strand.
AGGCACTCAAGCAAAAGAAGAGCTATGTCGGCTTCCTGATGATCCTGATGCAGCGGCTGGTGACCTCTTCTACTCGTGCTATCCGGACTACCTTAGAAAAACGGTTAGAAATTCTGCGGGAACCCGAAGAACAGCTTTCGCTGTTTCCAAATTTCTCGGAAGACGATTGGGCAGAGCTGGATGGGCAGGAACAGATCGAGGCATTGCTCACGACTCGCCTTAAAGCCTTAAAGAATGAGCGCAAAGAGGTCGAGTTGCTGTTAGAAGCCGCAAAGCGTACCGAAGCATTAGGACCCGATGCAAAAGCTGAAACCCTCCTGGACTGGATCTACCGCCTCCAACAAGAGGAAGCCGATCCCAATCTTAAAGTGCTGATCTTTACTGAGTTCGTCCCCACCCAGGAAATGCTGCGAGAATTTCTGACCGATCGAGGTATTTCAGTGGTTTGCCTCAACGGTTCCATGAGACTGGAGGAGCGGAAGCAAGTCCAGACAGCTTTTGCAGGTGAAACTCGTGTGTTAATTTCTACGGATGCTGGAGGTGAGGGTTTAAACCTCCAGTTTTGCCATGTGGTGATCAATTACGACATTCCCTGGAATCCTATGCGGTTAGAACAGCGGATTGGTCGAGTCGATCGCATTGGACAAACCCATACGGTTCAAGCCCTAAACTTCGTATTTGAAGAAACCGTAGAGTTCCGTGTTCGGGAGGTTTTAGAAGAAAAACTAGGTATTATCCTTCAGGAGTTTGGAGTTGATAAAACTGGAGATGTTCTGGATTCTGCCCAAGCAGGCGAACTATTTGATGAGCTTTATATTGAAGCATTGCTAGACCCCGACCAACTCAATACAAAAGTAGAATCGGTGGTCAGCCAGGTAAAAGAGCAAGTCAAGACAGTGAGGGAGAACGCAGCCCTGTACACTACTGAGGAGCCGCTTGACCCCTCTGCTGCCCAACAACTGCTTGAACACCCCATTAATCACTGGATTGAGCGAATGACCATCAGCTACCTAGAGTCTCATGGTGGGAAAGTAACAAAAATCGGCAAAACCTGGGATCTCTCATTTCCAACAGGGGAGCAAATTCACCAGGCTACCTTCTCAACCCAGAACGTGAACGCAGCAGCACAACATCTAACCCTAGAAGACCCCAGAATTCGTGGTTTGACAGCTCGCTTACCGCAGTTTGTTGAAGGGCAACCCATTCCTTGCATTCACCTACCCAATCTTTCAACTGAGATCAGGGGAATTTGGTCACTGTGGCGCATTGTGATTAGTACAGCTGATTGGAACCAGCAGCGGGTAATGCCCCTATTTCTAAATGAGCAAAATCGCGTCTTTTTTCCGACGGCTCGCCATATCTGGGATCAGCTACTTGCCACAGCCCCTACAATTGATGACCAGCTTTTCGCAGAGTCTGCTGCCCAGTTATTCCGTCAGGCTTGGGAAGCAGCAATTACTCATGGTCAACCCTTGTACGAGGAATTAGTCCGGCAGCACCAAACCCACCTAGCCAAGGAAAAAGAGAAATATGATCATGCGTTTGCAGCCCGTCGAGGAGCGATCGCTCGAATCGGACTACCCCAGGTTAGGGAATACCGTCTTGAGCTATTGAGGCAAGAGGAACAGGCTTGGCATGAGCAACTCAGGCAAGCTGCCCAGTCTACACCTGAACTCGTACCACTATTGTTAGTACATATCGGCGATGGTTGAGGCAATTAGCTGGCGCGATGTTATTTTGCGAGACCTTCTGCCTCCGGTTACACCACTAACCCTGGCAGCCGACCCAGATTGCCTGTTGACCGAAGAAGGAATTCAACAAAACCTTCGCAATCATGGGTACGAAGTGTTAGTTTTCCAAGATCCGATAGAATTTCGGTTTAATTACGAGTCGCAATATCGCGATCGACTACACCAAGCTGAACCGCAATACCTCATTGTCGCTATACAGAAGGCTTCTCAGAGTTTACAGAACCTTCCCTACGACTTGGTAAAGGCTGGACGGCAATTGACGATCAGTCTGGCTAACCTCTTTCCAAACCTAAGCTATACCGTGGTCAAGCAGCTCGATCTAAATTGCCTGGATCGGCTTTATCAGGAAACCAGCCGCCTATCAAGACGTTTAGGGGATAACGGAACCAAGGATTTTGTATTAAAACACGTTTTTGATATCACGCCAGATGCGATCCAAACCGAAATCGATCTGCTGCGACTGTTACTAAAACGACACTACCGCAACCAGCAATTACCCTCCATTTTGGATGAGCACCTGATCCAGCAGCTTCGCCAAAACAACCGTTTCCAACACATTCCCCTGGAAAGAATTATTTCTGATCGTGAGGCTTTTTTTGAATTTCTACAGTCTCAATGGCTTCATTTTATCCAGACCCAAATTCCTAAGGCGAGGCTAACAGCAGAACTGGCAGGTCAATATGGCAGCTTCCCTCACATTGATTTGTCCCTTGAGCACGAAGACATTCGAGTCTACATTGACAACCTATTTTTAGAAGGACATTTGAAGACGATCGCTGCCCACGATCTCAACCTCTCTAGCATCGATCTCCAGCCAGTCCCTTGGATTACCGCTGGTATTTCTGTCAATCCAGAAGTTGAACAAGAGCAACGGTTGATTAAGCTCATCCGTCATCTGAGTGATTCGCTACCTACGCCTGGGGTCAGCCATCAGGCATGGCTATCGTTTGCTCCTCGCTGGGCTGAATTGCTTGTGCTGCGATCGCAATCCAGTACTTCAGTTCAGTCGAAACACGAATTATCCTTCGTCCAACTTCAACAGCAGGTCGATACAGCCTTCCTCAACTGGGTACAGTTGCACTATGGAGGGCTTTTTAACCAGGCTGCGACGGTTATGCTTCACCACATCCCTCGGCTCATGATGCGCCAACTAGAGTCAGCCCAAAAGGTAGCCTTGCTGGTGCTTGACGGTATGGCGCTTGACCAGTGGATCATTCTACGGAATGTGGTTCAAGCGACCAACCCCCGTCTAAAATTCCAGGAATCGGCTGTATTTGCTTGGCTTCCTACAATAACCTCCGTTTCCCGCCAAGCTTTGTTTTCTGGGAGAAGCCCATCCAGTTTTCCCAGTAGCATCAATTCCACCCATAAGGAAGAGGCATTATGGTGCCAATTTTGGCTTGATCAGGGAATGAGCAAATCGGCGATCGCCTATGCCAAATCCCTAGGGGAAGAAGGTAGCCTCTCAAGCGTGGAGGATCTTCTCACTCGACCCAAACTTCGGGTTCTAGGGTTGGTAGTCAATTCGATTGACGAACGCATGCACCACGCAATGGACGGGATCACTGGCTTCCACAAGCAAATCGCTCATTGGGCAGAGATGAGATTCATCCAGAATATAATTCATTTGCTTTTGAGACAAAACTTCACAATCTTCCTGACATCTGACCATGGAAACATTGAGGCGATCGGGATTGGCAGCCCATCAGAAAGGGCAATCGCTGACCTGCGCGGGGAACGAGTTAGGGTTTACAATAACGAAACCTTGAAACAACAAGTCAAGGAGAAATTCCCTGATGTCTTCGATTGGACACCCAACGGACTCCCCAAAGACTATCTGCCGCTTTTTGCTCCCGGTAGGACAGCCTTTGTCTCTAAAGGGGAAAAAATTGTAGGACACGGTGGTCTCTCTATTGAGGAGTTGATTGTTCCCTTGGTTCAGATCCGACGCTCAAACTCATGAGTAAGCGACCTCTAGTTGGTTTCAGCCAGCGAATTCAGTTGGAATGGTTAGAGCAAACAGCCCAGCTTTTGCTTGAAGGGAACAGTCGTGAGCAAATTCATAGCGCTCTTGACGAGTTGTTAAAAGATAAGCTTTCTGTCGGTAATGCAGGCAAGTTTGGAAATCGTAGGAACACAATCTATATTCTGCTAAAAGTCTGGGTATCTGTTCCACAGCAGCTTGAATCCTTAAGAGACGAAGGATTAGAGCATTTACGGAGTCTGCCATCCGAATCTCATTTGCCAATTCACTGGGGCATGACTGCTGCAAGCTATCCCTTTTTTGGGACTGTTGCTGAGATTGTAGGCCGGCTATTACGCATCCAAGGATCCGTCTCAGCAGCTCAAGTCCAAAGAAGACTGTGTGAACAGTTAGGAGAACGAGAGACCGTAGTGCGAGCAGGCAGGCGAGTACTACGTGCTTTTGTTGATTGGGGAGTGTTACGAGATACAGCGGAAAAAGGAATTTATGGTGCGGCTCCATCCAGCCTCATAGAAGATCAACAGCTTAGAACCTGGTTAGTTGAGGCAGTTCTTCTAGCAAAAGATGTTTCTGCTGGCAATCTTCGAAACGTTTCTCAGGCACCCATGCTTTTTCCATTTACGATGAGTATGCCTAATGTGGTCGAACTTAGCAGAACAAAGAGATTGGAGTATTTTCGGCAAGGACTCGACGAAGATCTAGTTGCCTTGAAGAGTCGGTAGTTCTAGATCCAGTAGTCTGCTAGTGGAAAAAGCGAAACGAAAGGACTGAGATGAATCCAAAACGTTTGACTCTTGATAAAGAGGAATCTGGATATGTTCTGCCCGGCTAGATTCGATTGCAGTCTAATGGTTGGTACAGTAACTCAGTGCCCCAATTTAGGTGAATGTACCCGAATTGGCAGAATCCTCGGTCCGGCTATTCTCAACATTCAACACGTTGGAAATGGCAGGACAGAATTTGAAGAAATAGAGCAACTACCACAGACCAATCACCGCACGTGCCAGCGGCGTGTCGAATCGGGTGGGCGATTGGTATTTCAACACAACGTGTATCACAGTGAGCAGCTACTCCCACAGGTAGGGAGAATGGTTATTGTCCGCTACCATCTTGCTGATATATCAACTATTAGCGTCTATCAGCAGAGCGCTGATCAAGACGTGTTTTTGGGTCATGCTTCCATAGTTCAAACGCCTTATCAAGTTCGTTGATGAAGTCTGGCTTATCAGAACAATTTTAATAGTTAAAGAAAGGCAGAAAGTAGCTAGAGCAAGAGTCGTGTTATCCTACAAAACTATAGTCGGAAATTGCGACTATAGCTCATTTCGGCAGTGGGAAAAGCAATAGACAGGGGTACAAAGACGACTCAATATTAGATCGGCGTATCTATTGGGACGGCTTTGGAGCCTTCTGAGTACTGTAAGCGGTGGGTAAAAGTGCCCCCCGAAGAACGTGGTTATAGGAAAGCGTGTGTCACAGCCCTAGCTGAAGCTACAGGGCTAAGTCCACGCACAATTAATGATTGGGGTGCGACCTTTGAAAGACGCCCTGATCACGTTCTTCATGTCCTAAAAATGGCGGACATGCTAAATCGCATTAGAGAAATAGTACTGCCTCCCGAAAATTCTACAGAATAATTTGATCGTGTTTTCCGACTAAACCTCTTGTTTTTGGAGCTAGCCTTTCCTAATCTGGTAGTTGAGCTGAAAAGCTTCAGGAATAGGCGTGGATACGCTCTTTGCTCTCGTACAAAACGCCAACTGCCTGAGTTTCTAGACAATATCAGTCCTAGCTTGCAATTCAGGCAATGCAGACCGATGGTTATCTACGTCAGATTGAGCACCGAATCGATGCTCTCCGCAAGCTACCCCTAGAACCAGGCGAATACTGCCGACGATGGGTTAGCCAGGATGACAGCAGAGGCTATCGCAAGTCTTGTATCCATGCGATCGCGACAGCAACGGGTTTAAGTCCAAGCACCGTCAAAGATTGGGGACCTGACTTTGTTCGTTGTCCTCGCTATGTCCCTTATCTTCTGCGCCAGGCGGACTTACTCAATCAGTTCAAACACCTGGCTCTAAACAAACAAATATCGTTACCACCTGATTTCCCGCAAGAATAATGTGCTTTTCGCAACATCTTGACCACTTAGAAAATAGTTAAGGAAGCTCGTAATCTACCTGTCCATGTCAAACCCTGACTATCTTTACTCTTCAAGTCCCCGTCGCAATCCAGACTTTGTAGTTTGGCAGAGTGGTGACTTTAAAGACATAAGCCTACCAGTGAGGTTGCCGCAGGCAATACCAAATCCTCTGTATTCATTGGGCAGCTGTTGTCGTTGGATTCCTAATCCACATACGGATTGGGGCACAATCATTGGACAAATCTACTCTCCGTACCGATTGGAACACTCACCAGAGGTTCAATGGTCTTGGCTCTACTTACTTTTGCTGGATCCTGATAGCCCTTCGCAGCAATGGCTCTTAGCAGATTGGGTCGAAGAAGAACAACTTGAACTGCTTGCTTTTTCACCTTCTGAAAATTCTGATTTGGAGGGATTCCATGAGCCATCCCCCTAATCAGCAGCCATTAGGGGATGTGGAGCGATCGCTCTTTCGGCTCTACGTCAATTGCCAACTCGAGGGGGTTCATCCATTCCGGCTTTATCAGGAGTACGACTTCAATTACGAGCAACTCGCCATGATCGCCGGATGTAGTCTCCCTACCTTGACCCGTTGGATGAATCACAACCAGGAGCCTCGTTCCCTTAAGGATGTTTATACTCGGCGGCTGGGAGAATTCTACTTTCTCCTCAAGCACTATGAGCAAATCCCAGTAGAGCTATGGGAGGTAGTGTGTCCCCTGCCGCCTCGTCTAAGGAACATTCTTTATCCCGTCAGCGAACCCTAATTTGTTGCCGTGTTTGGTTCGTTCTATCAAATGATAGGTATGAGTAGCAAGCCCTTGCTTCCTCAGTACAACCGATCTATCGTTGCCAACATCTGATATACCCATCCCCTCATGGCAACGATGAACACACCTATTTCCGCCTTTGATTTGTCCAAGGAAGCCCTGCCAGATCTGCTGCTAAAAATTCAGCAGGGCTTTATTCAGCTCCCTGATCTCCAGCGAAGCTTTTGCTGGCATGACGACCTGGTGATCGATTTACTGGCAAGCGTTAGCCAAGGGTGGCCCATTGGCGGCATTTTATTGCAAGAAGTGAGTAATGGTTCCTGGAAAGTATGTTCTCGATTGGTCGAAGGCGTGCAGTTAGAACAGGTGCCCACACCAACGGAGTTAATTCTGGACGGTCAACAACGTTGCACAGCTCTTTTCATGTGTCTGTTTTCCAATCGCCCTGTACGGGTGCAGAGTCGTCGGAACGGAAAGATGGGCGATCGCTGGTATTACATCGCCATTGACAAGGCTCTGGATTCTGAGGTTGACCGAGAACAGTCGATTCTGAGCTTTAATTGCCGCCGAGTTCGCCCTGGCTTTGCGGGTCATCCCGCTATCAATTGTTCTACTCCCGATCAGGAATACGAATTAGGGTTGTTTCCTCTAGCTCAAGTCTTCAGTTATGCCGTATGGCGACAGGGATACTCAAAGTATTGGCAGTACAATCCTGAAAAGTTGGAATTGCTCGACCGCTTTGAACGCGAGGTGATTAAACGGTTTGAACATTTTCAGGTGCCTGTCATTCGGCTCAAGCCTGGATTACCCAAAACTGCGATATGCAGGGTGTTTGAGAAGGTCAATACCCAGAGCGAACAACTGAATTTCTTTGATTTGGCAACTGCCTGCTTTGCCAGTCAGGATTTCTCATTGCGCGACGATTGGGTGAAGCGGGAGCAACGACTCAAGCAGCAGCGAGTGTTGCAGACTGTCAAAGAAACGGACTATCTCGCTTGTGTGGCGCTGGTAGCGACCTATCACAAACGACAATAAGCGATCGCAGCAGATGTCCCAAATCAGAAACTCCCTGCGGTTGCGTGTGGTCGGGCAGAAGTGTTGGATTTGTCGCTAGCGGATTATCAGAAATACGCTGACCAAGTGATTGTCGGGTATGAAGAAGCCGCACGTTTTTTGTATGGGCAAAAGGTGCAGACGGCTGAGGATCTTCCCTATCAGATCCAACTGGTCGCGCTGGCTGCCATCCTGTCGGTCGTGGGTTATCCCCAAGATCGAGTCCGTGCCAAGTTGGAGCAGTGGTTCTGGTGCGGTGCTTGCGCGGCTCTATACACATCCTGGCATGAACGTCGGGCAGCCCAAGACATTGTGCAGGTTCCTGCCTGGTTGCATGAGGGGGGCGAGTTGCCGAATACCGTTCAGATGGCGCATCTGCAAGTTGAACGATTGCTGATGGTTAGACGGCGACATGGGGCTGTGTACAAAGCAATCAATGCGCTACTACGAAAACATGGGGCGATCGACTTCGCGGCAGGAGAGGCATTGGCGGAAATTAACCTGTTCAATGATCCGATCGACAGCCATCACATCTTTCCGGTGGCTTATTGCAAGAAACAGGGGATTGACAAAGACCGCTACAACAGCCTTGTCAATTTGACTCCTCTATCTCGGCTGTCTAATCAGAAAATTGGTGGCAAGGCTCCCAGCCAGTATTTACGGGCACTGGAGGCAGAAGGCATTAGTCGGCGGCGGATGGATGAGATTTTGCGATCGCACTTGATCGAACCGGAAACATTACGAGCAGACGACTTCGATACTTTTCTCAGTAAACGTGCCCAAGCCTTGATGGAATTGGTCAATCGGGCGATGGGGAAAACACCTGTTAGTAATTTGCTTGAAATTACCTTGTCTTCATCCCAACGGGAAAGTGCCTAATGAATGCGATCGCCCTATAAACAGAGTATTTTCATGTCTCAATTGTTGAACGACTACCGAGTTGCATTGCTGGAGCGATCGCGCAACATCAGGGATGGCAATCAATCGATGCAGTGGCACTTTTCGCAAACAATGCAGTTAGCGGAAGAAGCAATCCTCTGCTTGTACCTGCTGTTGGTGGAGGCGATCACTCAAGATGTGCCATTGGCTTTGCCAACCAGCCAAACAGAGCAACCACCTACATCAATGCAAGATTTGATGCAACAGTGCTACGAGTTGGCAGAACAGTTGAATCGAGAGCATTTGGGCTTAGACCAGCAACTGCAAATAACACTGAAGCTGGTTGGGTGCATTGCCCAGTTAGTTGGGTTGCATACTGAACAAGCTAAACATATCAGTACACTTCGTAGGTCAAGTTTGTCAAAAACCGAAGCAATGATCCGTAAATGCAGATAACTTTCTAAGGATTTAGTGAAACTAATGTTTAAGAAATACTCTTTGCGATTGCCATGTAAACGATATTTTTATATTTCGATGTTTATAGGTACATTTCTTGACTGGAATAAATTTCTGTTATTTCAACAAATTTTCCCCTATAAATATGCTCTTAAAGTTCAGAGCTGGTTATTGCAGCTCTGGACATGGGAGCAGAAACGGTTGTGCCGTGTGACATTTAAGGTTTTAGAGCGATCGTTTGTAGCCGGAGAAATTTCCTGGGATGAGGAGACCTTAGAATATTTCAAAGACCTAAAATCCCTGGAAGTGGAGGGACGCTATGAAGTAGTTCTGCACCTTCTGTATGTACCACGAAGCAAATCTCTCAGAGGAGTTGGCGAACCCACAACTTCCGATCCCGATTAAGGTCAGTCGCTTGTTCCAAATCATGCCTGACCCGAAGTCACTTCTCAAATTCTGTTTAGTTCAGAGTTTGATGGCTCTATTGATACTATAACGTCGAATCAATACTCAGCCCTGTCCACAGATGTATGCATTCGTACGGATATTGTTCAGCTCAGGCATTCATCAGCACGTAGAGAGGATGTATAATCAGCTCAAAATCCACTACTACAGTCTCTCAGTGTTCCTTCAGGATGCTGATATTAAGAATTTAGTTATAGAACGGCTAATTATATTTAAGGGTGACGCAATGACTGACAAACTTCGTTTAAATCAGAAGCAAAAAGATGCAAGGGTCATTTAGTAACTGAGATTAAATAACTGGGTTCTTAAGCATGAAAGTTTTTCAGGAAGTCTCAATTAAGCAGAAGCAAGATAACTCCTTATTTGGTTTGGGAGTGACCTATGGAACTGCTACAGCAATAGAAATTCTTGCTCAATACGAGGTAGAGCCTGTCAGTCTTGTGTGTCGCCATATCACAGGAGATTGGGGAAGTTTCGGAAGTTTTCAAGAGATTGAATTGTCAGAGGAAGAAGCTAATGGCGAATCATGGCTTCTATCAGAAGAGCCAGGGAAAAAGAATGTTTGGAGTCTTCGTAACAACGGAGTAGAAATTAAAAGTGAATATATTTTGCCTGGAGGAGAAACTGTCTGGGTATCTACCATTCGCAAAGGGAGTGGGTCTACCATTCGCGAAGGATACAGCGGTTTGCGGAACTAATTGGTACAGTAACAACAGTGGGCAAAGTAGTTTCGCAATTCCCTACTTGAACAGAGTTGAACTCCCAGTTGTAACA
>JALOOO010000078.1 GCA_025454375.1 Leptolyngbya sp. Prado105
AAGGCGTTGTTCGATCGCAGTAATAATCGCTCGTAATCGGGCGGAATTGTTGAGTCGGCTCTGCTCAATCAGCTTTCGAGATAGCAGACTTAACACTTTACCTGCCCGTTCCTGATCGCTATCTGCATAAGTGAGGTTGACCTCAGCTTTCGATGCACCTGGATCTTTGGCATCGCCGCTTCCGGTGATTTTAATCGTCAAACCTTTTGCAAGTTTAGGGGGTTCAATACCCGTTTCTTTACTTACCGCCTCCAAGATCTCATCGGTGAGCAAAGACTCTTTTGTAAAGCTTTCAACAGGTTGACGAACTTGTGCCCCGATCGTGGAGAACGTAATCGGGGGAGCATTACTGACAAGCTGTGCTTCACCCATATAGCCAATAGGCGGTTCGGGCTGAACGGCAACCACTCCACTTGCCCCTAACCCCACAACACAGCCTGCCGGAATCACCCATTTGTAGCGATTGACCGCGAGTAGATAGCGTTTAACGATCGGTGGAACCATAAGAAGCCTTACTTTAAAACGAATGGGTAGATGAATTAGTCCCGTCCGGTTGGACCAAACAGATTTTCTGCGCCGCTGCGAAGTTCTCGGAAAAAGAGCAGGAAGCCTAAAACGTCGCGGAACGGTTGAGTCACGGTGTTCAGCGTATAAGTAATTTTTCCAATCAGGTTGCGTCCGACTACGATCACGTCATTGTCTTCTAGTGCAATATTTGCTCCCATGTTGCCGCGCAAAATATTACGAGCATCAATTTCGCGCGTTACGGCTTTTTGCTGAATCGGATCAAAGCGAATCAAAGCAACGCGACGCAAGTTTGCATTGTCTGGACCGGGTCTGACTGCACTTAGAGCATCGAGAAAGGTACTGCCATTGGGTAAAGTCAGAGTGCCGAGTCCATTGCTGGCATAGCTGAGAAATCGGATGGTGATTTGAGGTTTCACCAAAGTCGATCGACCCATTAACTGACGATCGTAGTCTTGATCTTGTGCTGCTAACTTTGGAATTACCATCACATCCCCATCTTGCAATCGCAGATCAGGCAAGGGAGAGCCATCTTGTAGGGGTTTTACTAAGTCGAGCTTTTCTTCTAAAACAGAGCCATCGGCTAATTGACGTTTCACCTGAATCGCTCTGAGATCAGCTTGTCCGGTTGCCCCGCCTGCAAGCAGTAATGCGGCTGAAGCTCTGGGTAGGGTCAGTGTGTACAGTCCAGGTTTCGCAATTTCACCTGTAATCGTCACGAGTACAGGACGCTGACCTGTCAGAGAAACAAAAACGACGGGATCAATCACAATGCGATTGACTGCGAGTCGAATCTTTTCTTGCGCTTCAGCAAGCGTTAAACCCTGGAGTGCAATTCTGCCGAGTAGGGGTGCTGTGATATTGCCTTCTTGATCGATCGCGGCTTGAAAATTGAGATCGGCGAAGCGTTGAACTTGAACCGCGATCGTATCTCCTGCACCCAACCGATAGAGATTAAACGATCGTACAGGAGTTGGGGTAGTTGCGGGGAGGGAAATGCTGGGGAGTTGAGGCGTTTGCCGCAATTTTTGGCGAGCTTGTTCGATGAGTTCAAGCGGGGTGGGGCGAGCTTGCGCGGTCGGTAGCGGTGCAGAAGCTTGAGCCGATGCGCGTTGTGTGCTGAGCCAAATCGAGAGTGCAGGCGTGACAGAGTAGACTCCTGCCATGAGGAGCGACGTAATCCATCCACGCGGAGCGGACTTAAAGCAATGCAGTTCAACTAGACGCATGGGGCAGACATCCAAGCAGAGCGGGGAATTTGGCAGATACAATCGCCACATTGTAGTGACATACACTCAGACGACATCCGAGTTTTCCGCGCTCAGTATGCCCAGATTTGTTGGTTTGAGCGCAAAACTTGATTCGTCAAGGTGGATTGTACGGTTTGCGCTAAAGATTCAAGCGTTGTGCGATGCGGTTCAATCTCTGCAAGTGGCTCGATCGGTAAAAGCACGCTGACCGCAACCCAAGGAGAACGGCGATTTTGCCATTGAGCGAGACGATCGCTGACAAACCATTGCAGAGGAGCAGGATGTCCGCCATTTGTCCAGGCATACCAGCGCATCACGGCATAGGTTTGATTTTGCGTCCAGGCACGATGAAATTCGACCGTGATCGAGTCAAGTTGAACTTGGCGGTAGGAATCTGTTTTCCAGCCTTGAGATCCTTCGAGGTCTGTCCATTCGACCTGGGGTTGATCAATCGATCTCGCTTGAGGAAAGAACAAGACCGAGGCTTTGGTTTGAGTCGAATCTTGGAGTTCTTGGTACAGCCATTTGTGATCGCCAATTTGGACTTGCTTTTTCTCGATCGTTTGCCAGTTGGGGAGATCGATGCCGTCTTTCTTGAGCGATCGCAGTTCAGGGAGAGCCGCAACATTGGGTGGAGATGTCCAACGCCATTTGCCGCCAGAGAGATAGCCCGGAACTGCGCCTAAAATGACTAACCCACTGAGAATTAGTAAGAGAATGACTTTAGGCAGGTTAACTCGGAGTGATTTAGAGAGTGAAGTGAGCATCTTAGGATTCGGGGCGATTGAGCAATTTTTCGAGCGGGTTGATGAGCAGGACGAGCAGCCCCAACATGGCAGCCGAGTAGACATCTCCACCCCATCCGTCATGCAGCCATTTGAAAGCAGCATCCTGCCCTGTGCCATGAAAAAAAGTGAGCAATGTGTTGCGGATAATATTCGCTGTCACACTGATGAAGAGCGCCAGACTAATAAAAGTGAAGCAGAAATTGCGCGATCGTAGATTGCCTGTCCAGTACAGCAGCATTAAGCTGACATAGAAACTGGTAAAGAGCATTTTGAGTCCCGCGCAGTAGGGCGCGACTTCTACTAAACGCTGATTGACAAAAATGTAGATGTTCTGAACCGTGACATTCATTCCAAACTGATTGAGAATGAAGCCTGCGGTTGCTGCAATAAAGCTTTGGAGCGGCAGCGTGTAGGGTGCTAGTAAGTAAGGAACTTCATTGGGAGTGGCGAGAAAGACAAGCAGGAGGGCAAAAGATTGCAATTTTAAGCCAGGGAGTCCTTTTAGCCAGAGGCAGATCCCAGTGAGCAAAATCGGGAATGAGAGATTGACAGGATCAGGAAGTCCAGAGAGGTAGAACACACCTGCTAGAAGCATGAAGCCGATACTGACAAATCGGGCTGAGCCCACTTCATCAGAAAGTCGGAACCAACGTTTACGGTTATACCAGGCAATATAGGCGGCGAATGGCAGCCCGATTAGTCCATGACTGAAGTACTCATGCTCAATGCTGATCGACTTCTTGACCCAGCCGTTGTACCAGTGAATCAGCAACGGGACATATAAAACTGCGAGCAGTCCGAGGAGCAGAAATTCACTCCAGTAACGATCGAGCAGAGATGAGCGGCGGAGTTGTATCATTTTTCTTTCTCTGTTTCAAACAGGCTCTTAGGCTGGAACTTCGACAGCAGCAGGCGTTGCAAGACTTTCTTCGATCGCACCGACAACTTGAATCACTTGAGCTTCACTCATCCCTGGGTACAGCGGGAGCGAGAGAATCTCCTCACATAGCTTTTCCGCGATCAGGAAATCCCCTGCTCGGTAGCCCAAATTCTTAAATGCAGGCTGTAAATGGCAGGGCAAAGGATAGTGAATTCCGGTTTGAATCCCTTGCGCTTCGAGGCGAGTCTGAAGCGTTTGGCGATCAATGCCGCGCTCTTGCCCTGGGATCACACGCATCACGTATAAGTGATAGACATGTCCTTTACCACTGAGGTTAGAAATCGGCATCAAGCCGCGTGAAAGTAAAGGTTTCAAGAGCGCGCTGTACTGTTCGGCAATTTGGGCGCGATCGCGGTTCCAGTCTTTTAAGTGCGGGAGTTTTACGTTTAGAATTGCAGCTTGAATCGAGTCGAGTCGGCTATTTGTGCCCAGTTCAGTGTGGAAGTATTTACGCGGTGCGCCGTAATTTCTCAGGGTTCGGATTTTGAGCGCAATGGCTTCGTCTTTCGTCACGACCATGCCGCCATCGCCTAATGCCCCTAAATTTTTACTCGGATAGAAACTAAATGCTGCGGCTAAGCCAATTGAGCCAGCGCGAATGCCTTCTCGTTCTGCTAAATGCGCCTGAGCCGCGTCTTCAAAAATAATCAAGTCATAAGTATGTGCCAAATCTCGGAGGAAGCAGGGCGAAACCATCTGACCGTAAAGATGCACAGGCACGATCGCTCTAGTGCGAGGGGTAATCGCTCGCTCTGCGGCAGCGAGATCAATCAAGGCTGTTTTCGGATCGCAATCGACTAAAACAGGAGTCGCTCCACAACGCAAAACCCCGATGAGCGTTGCTACAAAGGTATTTGCCGGAATCAGAACCTCATCCCCCTGACCAATTCCACAAGCTTGAAGACCCAGCGCGATCGCATCGGTTCCGCAAGCAACCCCGACCCCATGAGACACGCCGCAAGCTTTAGAAAATGCTTGCTCAAATTCAAGCACAGACTGACCCATGACATAATCGCCACGGTGCAGCACGCCTTGAATTGCCGATTCAATCTGCGATTGAATCGGCTGATGGAGAGGCGCGAGATCGACGAAAGGAACGGAAGGTGAGATGCTCTGCATACTGAAGCCGCCGCGATGGATGAGCAAGCCGAATAGAAAACCCAGGTGATTTGGCGGAATAAATTCCGACTGGCTCAGAGTACCCAATTTCAAAAATGGCAGTTTCAGTAAGTTCGCTAACACCAGCTTTCTTGATGCGCTTGCCGTTTCGACTGGATATTTCCTAAATGTTTTTTCACCGTATCGATCGTAATAAAGAGCCGAGCCGCGATTTCTTTTCGTGAAAGGTTACAGCGTTTGAGAAACCAGACTTCAGCTTCGCGGGGCGTTAGACCGAACTTTTTTGCCTCAGTCACCGCGAGACTTTGCAGCGATCGTTGCTGATCTTCGAGTCGGACAAGCAGGCAAGATTGTTCAAGTTCGAGCCATTGAACTTGAATCCGGTAAGTGTGATCGGTTTCAGTTTTGAGTTCAGACTCGATCACTAAAGGACGATCGCCATACCATTCGCGGCTATCGATTAACGCTTCACAGGAACGCCAGACCTCAATTGGGTATTGCTCGTTTGGGTTGAGTTGATGGCAGAGCTTGGTCGCAGAGGTATTGGCAAACATGAGTTGACCCTGCGGATCGAGAATTAAGATGCCATCGACTAAACCTTCAAGCACAGACACTAAGAAATCATTGGGGGTATTAGTAGCCATAGTGTTCATCATCTTCAGGGGCGAAATGAACGGTTGATAAGGCTGAATACGGTTGATGTTTTGGTTTTATGCACCCGATTCACCCTTGACCTAATCTGAAGGTACGCAATTTAAGCGGACGTGTCAGTGAGAAAAGGTTAGGGATTTAAGGTTATAAAACGTTATTTTGCGGCACGGCAATTTATCCGAGAATTAGAGAGTCCGTAATTTCCCTGAATTCGGTTGAAGCTTTCAACTATCGCTTATCGCGAGAATAATCAGAAAGGGTGAACTACCGTGATCACGATCGAAGATGCACTGACCGTATTGGATCGGGTGTTCGAGCAGGATCGCTTGACGTATTTACAAGAGATTGTGTTTCGATCTGCCTGGGAAGGGCTGACCTACGAACAAATCGCAACGATTGAAGATTACGATCCGGACTATATAAAGCTGGTCGGCTCTCAGTTGTGGCAACTTTTATCCGATCGCTTAGGGCAGCGAGTCACAAAAAGCAATTTTCGGGTCGTCCTGCGGCAATGGGCAGAACCAAAACTCTCTATATCCGTGCCGCTATCTGAAACGCTGCTGATCGATTGGGGTGAAGCGGTCGATGTCTCTAGTTTTTGCGGGCGCACCCAAGAACTCAGCAGCCTCGATCGCATCATCACCGATGAGCAATGTCGATTTCTCACAATTTTGGGCATGGGTGGCATCGGCAAAACTGCACTATCAGTAAAATTAGCCCAGCAAGTCCAGGAAAAATTTGAGGCAATAATTTGGCGATCGCTGCAAGATGCGCCCCCTTTAGATGTCATCTTGTCAGACTGGATTCCATTTCTATCGCGCCAACAGGAAACTGAGATCCCCGATACGATCGAGGGCAAGCTCGGACGACTGATGTATTATTTGCGATCGTCGCGCTGTCTTTTGATCCTCGATAATGTTGAATCTATTTTAGAAGGTGGAGATCGGGCTGGACATTACCCGATCGGGTATGAATCCTATGGCGAGTTATTTCGTCGAATCGGCGAAACCGTCCATCAAAGTTGTCTTGTTCTGACCAGTCGCGAGAAACCGAAAGAAGTCGCAGCCCTAGAAGGTCAATTTGTTCGAGCATTTCGCCTAGATGGATTAGATGCGTCTGAAGCAGAAGCATTACTCAAACCGAAACAGCTATCCGTCGAATTTGCGATTTTTCAGCGCTTAAACAATCTATATCGTGGCAACCCCTTAGCGCTAAAAATTGCAGCCTCAACGATTCAAGATCTTTTTGATAGCGATGTCGCAGAATTTCTCACCCAGGGGACGGCTGTTTTTGGTGGCATTTCAGATCTCCTTGACGAACAATTCGATCGCTTATCGCAACTCGAGCAGCAAATTATGTATTGGATTGCGATCAATCGCGATGGCACTTCGCTTTCCGAACTTGCAAAAGACTTAGTGCCTGCCATTCCGAAGCGATATTTAATTGAAGCATTAGCCACACTTGCTCGAAGACCGATCGTCGAAAAGCAAGGCGCAAAATTTACCTTGCAGCCTGTGGTGATGGAATATGTGATCGAGCAATTGAGCGATCGGATCTTTCAAGAGCTATGTCACGAGAACGTGCAATTATTGATGTCTCATGCGTTGATCAAAGCTACTGTAGAGGATCACATTCGCGATCGCCAGATTCGGATGATTATGCAGCCTTTACTCGATCGCTTAACCGCTTCCTCGCACTGTCATACAGAGCTAGAAGAAAAGCTCAGACGGATTCTTGCTCAACTCCGAAAACAAGTTGGAGGTGCGCCAGGATATGCAGCAGGAAACATTCTCAATCTACTGTGCTGTTTGAAAACAGATTTGACAGGCTATGACTTTTCAGAGCTAGCCGTTTGGCAGGCTCATTTACAGGGCGTAGACCTACATCACGTCAATTTTGCTCAAGCAGATTTGAGCAGATCAGTCTTCTCAGAAATCTTAGGCAATGTCTGGTCAGTTGCATTTAGTCCAGACGGTGCGATTTTAGCGGCCAGTGACACGGTTGGAGTGATTCATCTCTGGCAGGTGTCAGATTGGCAAAAGATTCTGACGTGTGAAGGTCATCAGCATTGGGTTTGTGAGATAGCTTTTAGTCCGGATGGTCAGTTGCTCGTTTCAGCCAGTGGCGATAACACGGTTAAAGTCTGGAATGCAAAAACAGGTCAAGGTTTGTGGACTTTGAGCGATCATCAGGACTGGGTGATCTCGATCGCGATTTCTCCATGCAATCGTCTCTTTGCCAGTAGCAGTGCTGATCGCACCATTCGGCTTTGGGATCTTCAGACCGGGGAGCTAATCCGAACCTTGAGCGGTCATCAGCATTGGATTTGCAAAGTGACATTTAGCCCAGATGGAAAGTTCCTCGCCAGTGCGAGTGACGATCGCACGATGAAACTTTGGGATGTAAAATCTGGAGCCTGCCTTAAAACATTCGAGGGACATACAAATACAGTCCGGAGTGTGGCATTTAGCCCGGATGGAATGATGCTTGCAACCGGGAGCGAAGATGCCACGATTAAGCTTTGGGAGATTGAAACGACCGACTGTGTGAAGACGCTTTCGGGGCACTTAGAGCAGGTTCGATGTGTGAGCTTCAGCCCAGAGGGTCAAGTGATTCTGAGCAGTAGCTTTGATGAGACGATTAAGCTATGGGATGTTGCGACTGGAAACTGCTTAAAAACACTGCATCAGCATCGCGGAGTGGTGCGATCGACAACATTTAGCCCCTGTGGGAACCTGATTGCCAGCGGGAGTGCGGATCAATCCGTGCGGATTTGGCATACTCAGACTGGGGAATGCTGCAAGACGCTACAAGGCTATACCAATTTCGTTTTGTCGGTTGGATTTAGCTTTGATGATCATCTGCTTGCAAGTACTAGCACTGATCAGACTGTGAATCTTTGGAATCCTGCCACTGGAGACTGTCTTAATAGCTTCTATGGGCATGAAAATTGGGTCTGGACTGTTGCATTTAGCCCAGATGATCGACTGCTTGCAAGTGGGAGCTTTGATCATACGGTTCGAGTTTGGCAGCGATCGACGAATCAATGTCTAAAAGTACTGCGCGGACATACGAACTGGGTCTGGTCTGTTGCATTTAGTCCTGATGGAGAAACGGTTGCGAGCGGCAGCTTTGATCAGACGATTCGACTCTGGGATCCGAGAACGGGTGAGTGTTTGCATATTCTTGCGGCTCAAAGTCGGATTTGGGCGATCGATTACAGTCCAGATGGGCAATTCCTTGCCAGTGGGGAAGAAAATCACAAGATTCATCTGTGGAATCCTCAAACGGGGCAATGCCTCAAGACCTTGCAAGGGCATACCAATCGAGTCATGTCGATCTCGTTTCGCGCGGATGGCAAGCAGCTTGTAAGTGGGAGTGAGGATGGAACAGTTCGGATCTGGGAGATTAAATCGGGACAATGCTTGATGGTACTAGAAGCAAATGAGCGCATTGCTTCAGTTGCATTTGCCCCACAGGGCGAGGGGGAGACGGCTCGCGTTGCCAGTGGCGGTGTGGATCAGCTTGTGAAGGTTTGGGATCTTAAGACTGGGGAATGTCGAATTTTGCGGGGACATCGCGATCGCATTTGGTCAGTGAAGTTTAATGGTGACGGTTCGGTGCTTGCCAGTGGCAGTGAGGATCAAACGGTGCGCCTGTGGAATCCTGAATCGGGAGACTGTATCAAGGTGCTGCAAAAGCCACAGCCTTATGATGGCATGAAAATTGCGAATATCAGTGGAGTGACGAACGCACAGAAGACGACGTTGAAGGCATTAGGTGCGATCGAGTCTTTCTGATGTCGTTTGTTCTAGAAGTCGCAGGAGTTAAGTCTGAACCAGTGCTGCCTTGTACCGTTCTTGGATGCGATCGCATTCCAAATCAATGAGATAATCGACCGTCCAATTTGCACAGCGTTGCAGCATATGAAAGGGATAGCTATTGGCAACCCCGACGACCGGAATCTTTGCGGCTTTCGCGGCTTGAATTCCCGCAAAGGTATCTTCGATCGCCAAACAATTTTCGGCTGTAAATTCGATCTCAGGGAAGGTCTGATTTAACCGCTCGATCGCGAGCAAATACCCATCTGGCTCAGGTTTACTCACCGTCAAATCATCCCCCGACACAATCACGTCAAAGCGCGATCGTAAATTTGCGCGATCGAGAACTAGCTCAATCTCAGATCGCAACGCCCCACTGACCACTGCAAACTTACAATTCGGCAGTTTGAACATCAGATCTTCAATGCCTGAGTAAATCGGGAGCTTCTCTAACCTACTAATCTGCTCTACATAAGCTCTTGCTTTACGCGCCACCAATTCATCTAGATACTCATCCGTGACAACCCGCCCGCGCCGTTCGAGAAGCGCTTGAATACAAACACGATCGCTCCTGCCCAAACACAACTCGCGGAACTCACCCGGTTTGGGACGGAGATTCTCCTCGATGAGAACCTGTTCGAGAAGCTTATCGTGGAGCGGCTCATCATTAATGATCACTCCGTTAAAATCGAATAGGATAGCTTTTAGCATAGGTGTAGAGACGATCCTCATCTCTTTAACCTTACACCCAATGAAGGCTTAAGCGATCGCCCAAGTCGGTTGCTCAAACTGATTGAACTGCTCAAATTCAGCATTGGGGAGAGGTTTGACTCCATGAGTCACTTGATGTATCCAGCAAAAATCATGACTCTGCACCGCCCCAAATCCAGCCCGTCCCATCCAAGCTTCCATACTTTCTTGAGCAAAATCTTGGATATAAGGCTCCTCAAAAATCTGGGTTAACCATTCTGTTTGTCGTAAGGTCTTCTGACTGCCATCTAAAATCACAACTTCACCCCCCGGCTTTAAGAGTCTGAAGCATTCTTGCAAAATTAACTGAGAGATTTGAGTCGGGGTTTCATGAAAAAGCAACGAGGCTGTTACTAAGTCAAAGGAAGCATCCGCAAATTTTGTCGCTTCTGCTTTGCCGTGCAGCCACTGAATATTCAGACTTGCCTGGTTTGATTTGCGATCGGCGATCGCTAGCATAAAAGGCGAGAGATCTAATCCAATCACTTCTGCATTTGGGAAAGCTCGTTTCAACATGAGCGTCGTAGAACCCGTTCCGCAACCAAGATCGAGAATTCGCAATGGGGTTCCTCGAATCGTCTCGATCGCAAATTGACGCACCCAGGTTTCATTAGGAGGTAAAGCGTATTGAGTGATTGGATCATAAGAAGCAGCCGCACTCGCTGTCAGATAGCCCCCTGTAATGCCATGAAAATTCTGACTCTGGTAATAGTCTGGATAGCTAAGCGTTGGATCAATGAAGCGATCGCATTCTGTTTTCCAATCGATACTGTCATGAAGTCGTTTCATCTCTTTTTCATCGATCAAGAGACGCACTATCGGGGCTAAGTACTGCTCAAAAATGGTGTCTTTGCGAACGGTCATAGATTCAAAGGACGCTACTGGTGCTTAGTGTAGCGAATTGTCTTCAGTCCGGATCGATACCAAGGGTAAATTCGCTCCGGCGATAGACCGATCAAGTAGGCAAAAATCACGATTTGATTGACGATCGTGGTTCTGAATACGCCAAATTTCTGCCATCTTCGCCCAGCGGTGATCACAGGTTTAGGCAAAATCACAATCTTGCCAAGATGTCTCAAAGTCCTGACAAATTCAAAGTCTTCCATGATCGGCAGCGTTGGAAAGCCGCCAATTTCGTGGAATGTTTGAGTTCTCAAAAAAATGGCTTGATCGCCGTAGGGAAGTTGTAAGTAGCGCGATCGCAGATTTACGCCCCATTCAATCCAGCGGATGCCGAGTAAATCTGCCTCGATTTTGAGCGAAAACGCTCCTGCAACTGAAGTTTTGAGCGCAGTGCGAATCATCTGATCAAACCCGTCTGGCAATCGTGTATCCGCATGGAGAAAGAGCAAAATTTCACCCGATGCGATCGCGGCTCCTGTATTCATTTGAATCGCACGACCTGGATCGGACTGGAGAACTTTCACATCAAAGGATTGAGCGATTGCAATCGTGTCATCTTGACTCCCACCATCGACGACAATGATTTCGATATTGGTCGCTTGAATCGGCAAGATTTTTGGCAGGTGGCGAGCTTCATTGAGAACAGGAATGACGATCGAGATTTTCATGTCAAATATTGCAAGTCTTCGGGTCGATCGATGTCATGCAACGTTGGCAGTTCAGCGATCGACAAGCCCAATCGTTTCACAATCTCTACCGTTTGTTGGAATACGATTTCTGTACTCCACTGAATATTTTGAAACACATCTGGCACAAATCGATTGAGTCCAATCAAGTAGTACCCGCCATCGGTTGCACCCCCAAGAGTCACATCCTCCGTTTTTAAGTTCGAGAATGCTAAAGCTAAGATCTCAGGAGTCAGTTCGGGGCAATCTGTGCCGATTGCGATCGCAGATTTTGCCTCCTGATCGAAGGCAATTTGAAACGCATCAGTTAAGCGATCGCCTAAATCTCCGGAACGCTGGGGGTAATAAACCAGATCAGATCCAAGCCAATGCTGCATCTGCGCTAAAGTTCCCCCTGTGAAATGGATTGAAATTGGCAGATTTAGCGTGCGAGATTTGGCGATCGTTTTTTCCGTCATTTGGCGATGCAGTTCGGCGGCTCTCGTTGCTCCGAGGGCTGGAATGAGACGAGTTTTAGCTTTGCCCGCTTCAGGATAGCGTGTAAAAACGATTAACTGTTCTTTCCCCATTCCTCACCTTCTTCCTTCCACCGCTCCACCGGAACACAATCAATCTCAAACTGATCGAGCGCCCTCGCCACTACAAAATCGACCAGATCCTCAACCGTCTGCGGATTGTTATACCAAGCTGGAATCGCCGGAACGATCCTTGCTCCCGCCTCCGCTAGAGCCGTCAAATTCCGCAAATGAATCAAACTAAACGGTGTTTCTCTTGGCACAACGACCAACTTTCGCCCCTCTTTTAACTGTACATCTGCCGCCCGCTCTAGCAGATCCGAACTTAATCCGGCTGACAATTTTGCAACCGTACTCATACTGCAAGGAATCACTAACATGCCCAACGTCCGAAACGACCCACTGGCAATATTTGCACCGACATTTCCCCAAGGATGACAGGTTAACTTTCCACTGCGTTCAACCCCTGCTTGCTCTCGCCAAAATTGCTCCTGCTGAGTCGGTTCTGGCGGCATTCGCATCCCTGTTTCTTCTTGCCATACCATATAAGTTGCTTTCGATGCTACAAGCTCGATCGCGTAATCTGCCGACAAAAGATACTTCAATGCACGAACCGCATAAATTAAGCCTGAAGCACCGGAAACACCAACAATCAGGGGACGTTTAACCACAGGGAATACCTAAAATAAAAAAATGCGGGACTCGCCCGCACCTTCTATTATTCCTCACTGTACTCCTCATCAGAAATCGCAGGCTCAGGCTGGAACTCCTGCGGACGATCTTCTGATTCAAATTCCTCGTCGCTCGCTTCACTGCCGCCACCAACTGCGATTAGATCAATCTGCTGACGGTAGTAATCGACGCTCTTGACTTGAACTTCAATGCGATCTCCCAGTCGGTACTGCTTGCGATTCTTCCGACCGACGAGCGTTTGCTGACGCGATCGAAACTCGTACCAGTCATCTTTGAGCGAACTGACGTGAACTAGCCCTTCGACTAGGAGTTCTTCGAGTTCGACAAACAATCCGTAAGACTGCACGCCAGTAATCAGCCCGTGGAAGATTTCACCCGTGCGCTCTTTCATCAGTTCAGCTTTCTTCAAGCCTTCTAAGTCATTTTCAGCGTCTTGAGCAACTTTTTCGCGTTCGCTGACATGCACAACGACCGCACTAAAATGGCTTTCGAGTTCTTGATGCACATCGGTTGGTAGCACGTTCCAGTTGATTTCACCATGGCAGGAGCTATGCCGCAGATCGACGCTATCTTTCACGCGAGAAGAACGGCGATCGCGTCCGGCTTCAAAGACCGCGTGCAAGGCTCGATGCACGAGTAAATCAGGATAGCGGCGTACCGGAGACGTAAAGTGCGTATAGCCTTGATCCAACGCCAGACCAAAATGGGGCTTCGGTTGAGAACTATAAAACGCAGGTTTCATCGTCGAAAGGAGCAAATAGGTCAAAACTCGCTCTGCATTTGATTCGGCAAAGGCATGAGTGAAATTTTGATAATCTTGGGGGCGCACTGCTTCTTCTTGTTCGAGCTTGAGTTCAATTCCCATGCTGACCGCAAGCTTGACGAGTTCTTGGACTTCTTCAGGATCAGGAGTCGGATGGACTCGGTACACACTGGGAACTCCGAGTGCGATCAAGTGAGATGCTACGGTCTGATTTGCCAGCAGCATCAACTCGACGACCATCGAGTGAATCGGCAAGGTTGCAGATACAACCACTGCGCCTAAAACACCTTCGTCATCGTAGTGAAACTTGCTGAAGGTAAATTTATCCGTCTCTTCTGGCGATTCTGAACCGTCAGGACGAGCATAGATCTTCTCAGGGAGATTCAGTTCAAATGCTCCGCGTTCTCGACGCTGGTCTTTAATTGCATGGCTCAGTTTATCCAGTTGCGCCAGCAGTTCAAAGATCGGTTCAAACTGTTTCAGTTCCTTCGTGTGATTCTCTTTGAGGATTGCTTCAGCTTGGGGATAGCTCAACTTGTAATCGACATTGATCACCGTCGGCTGAATCTCAAATTCTAAGACTTTACCCGTGTCATCAAGGGTAATCAACACCGAAACTGCTAATCGATCTTTTCCAGGTGGCAGGGAGCAAAGATTGTCTGTAATCTGCTCAGGCAACATTGGAACGACTAATTCGCTCAGATAAACTGATGCGCCTCGCCGTTGGGCTTCTCGATCGAGCGATGACCCGGCTCCAACATAGTGCGCCACATCGGCGATATGAATCCCTAAGCGCCAATTGCCGCTGGTCTTGATCTTCTCTAAGGTAATCGCATCGTCTGCGCTGTCTTCTTCACTGGCTTTAATCGTCAGGGTCGTCAGATTGCGTAAATCGACCCGATTTTTTAATTCTGCCTTGGTCAATTTGGTCGGCAGTTCTTTTGCGGCGGATACAACAATCTCGGGAAATTCACGCGGCAGATCATGCTTGCAGCAAACAATGTCAATATCGGCTGCATCGTCATCAGCCCCTAATACTTTCGCGACTTTACCCACTGGCGCATGTTGCCCGATCGGATAGCGTTTCACCTGCACATGGGCTAAGTGATCGATCGATTCATCGAGTTTTAACCCGTTCTCGTTAATTTGCAGTTCAAACAACAAGCGATCGTCGAGTGGAACGGCTCTAAAGTCGCCGCCGTCGGTCTTTTTAATTCGAGCTAAAACGGATGGGTTTGCCCGTTCTAAAATCAGTCTCACTTCGCCTTCAGGGCTGCGGCGACGACTGCCTTCTTTGGTCACGCGCACTAAAACGCGATCGCCATTCCAGGCATGATTCAGTTGACTCTCACGAATGTAGATATCTTCTGAACCTTCGACATCTTGAATCGCGAAACAGAATCCTTTACTGGAACAGCGTAACTTTCCTTCGACTACGCCTTCTTCAGTCATCCGACGATATTTGCCGCGCTCTTTGACTAACACTCCGATTTTTTCGAGTGCATCTAGCGCGATTTGTAACCGTCTGAGACTGGGTTCATCATGGCACTCCAGCTTTTTTTCTAAAGCTTTCGGAGCCACCAATTTATCATCCATGAAGTTAGCGAGTAATTCAGCGATCGAGAATTCCATGAAGCGATTTGTCCTCGTATGTTCTGCGTGGGGTGTGCAAGTGGCTCTGAAGTCGTCACTTCATCAGAATCGATGTCTCGAATCAGTTCTGATCAATCAACAAGCCGCCGATTCCCAGTTTTAACAGATAGGAAGCTGTAGAGTGATCTGTAGCCTTATGAGATTAAATCTCCGAAGTTGACCCTCATCAATCGATTCGGAGTTTCAAATCTCGAAAAGCACCTGTACGAAACGGCTCAGAGGTCTTGCGTCGCTCATAGTTACACGACGACCTGACCGCCTGATGCGATCGCACCTTTACTATTGTTACTCAAGATGAGCGCAATGGCACATTGATTTCTGGAACTTTTGCGTTATGGGGCGTTCCCGAACCGTGAAGTTAAGCTATAGTGCGAGGACAGATTTGAGACGGAACCCCGTAATGAGAAGGCTGAAACAATTCGTAGGCTTGTTGATTCTATGCCTGATGTGCATAAGCTTCACTTTGCCTGTCCAGGCAGAGAGCAATTTTGATCCAAAATTTGAACAACAAGTTCTGCAAGTGCTGCGTAAGAATCCGCAGGCGATTATTGATTCGGTGCAGGCTTATCAACGCGAACAGCAGCAGGCACAGCAAAAGGTGCAGCAGGCATTTTTACAGGATTTGAAACAAAATCCTCAATCGGTCATCGCTCAGTCTGCAACCAAGGGCACAGGCAAAGCCGTCTTGATTGAGTTTTCTGATTTTCAATGTCCTTACTGCCAAGCGGCAGCAGGTACGGTGAAACAGTTTGTCGAAAAGAACAGCGATCGTGTGACTTTGGTCTACAAACATTTGCCCCTGACGAGTATTCATGATCAAGCTCTCCCAGCTTCAAAAGCTGCTTGGGCAGCCCAGCAGCAAGGCAAATTCTGGCAATATCACGACGCGCTGTTTGCTCAGCAAAAACAGTTAAGCGAGGCAATTTATCCAGAGATTGCGAAAACGGTGGGACTCGATCTTGCCAAGTTTAATCGCGATCGTGCCTCTCAAGCTGCACAAACGGCGATCGACAAAGACTTACAGCTTGCAGAACAGCTTGGAATTTCCGGAACGCCTTTCTTTGCAATGAATGGACAAGCATTTCCAGGGGCAGTCGATCTTGCTACCTTAGAGAAAAACTTAAACCAAGCACAGTGAGGGAAGGACGGTTTATGAAAGGATGGATGGCTTGGCTTTGTGCGGCTCCGGTTGCCGTATTCATGTCCACAGCAGCAATGGCTCAATCGACGCGCCCCTATGCACCGATTCCGCTCGCTCCGGGCAAAGATGTCAACGATCGCTTAACCGATGCCGATATTCCCACAGGGCAAGGGAATTTTGCCCGCGATTATGTCGTGCCGTTGCAGGCAGGCGATCAAGTGGCGATCGATTTGTCGTCGGATAGCTTTGATACGATCGTGACATTAATGACCGCGCAAGGCACAACTGTTGCAGAGAATGATGATGGTCCAGATGGAACGACCAATTCGCTCCTGTTTACGCGCATTACTCGCAATGCCAATTATGTGGTTCGAGTCAAAGCATTTGGAGAAACGGCGGGAGGTCCGTTTAAGTTGAAGTTAACTCGACTGAAGCCTGCCCCATAATTCAAACGCAGCATATCTAGCAAAAAGGCGAGCCAAGATTTGGCTCGCCTTCTTTTTTGATTTAGAAGTCTGTTTTTGAGGAAAATTGAACTTCTAGAGTGTCTTAAACCGCTTCAAAGTTCTTCTCGCCTGTGCGAATCCGAACCACTTGTTCAACGGGTGTGATAAAGATTTTCCCGTCCCCGATTTCTCCGGTCCGCGCTGCCACGATGATTTTGTCAACCACCATGTCTACTTGGTCATCTTCTACCACAATTTCAATTTTGAGCTTTTGTAAAAACTCAACCGTATATTCAGAACCGCGATAGCGTTCGGTCTGACCTTTCTGCCGTCCAAATCCTCGGACTTCAGAAACCGTCATTCCCACGATTCCGGCATTAACTAATGCAATTTTGACTTCATCGAGTTTAAATGGGCGAACAATCGCTTCAACCTTTTTCAAGCGCTTACACTCCTTAATCTTGATCTCTATAATTCGGGCATGAAACTATCTATCATCTCTGATAAAAATAATTTTGTAACGATCGATACAATCGTCAATTGTTTAACCCGATTGTAGTCGCATTTTCGAGTGTCGCATGAGCAACGAAAAATCGGAATTCATCAGTTGTAATTCGTAATTTCGAGTTGCTAATGGTTACATTTCGAGATTTTACTTTGACGAAGGGCTAAGGAATGGACGCACGAGCAGGAAGCCTGCACCAAATGCGGTCACAACAATCAGGGCAATAATTGCGCCCAAAAGCCAGCCATTGACTTCAAAATGGGTGTCTTGTTCGGGTTTGATTTTGCGCCGAGGCTTGCTGTCTTCTTCGATGACGAGCTTTTCTTCGGGAAATTCGAGGACGACGGGAGGCACTGGCTCAGGTTTTACAACGACAGGCATCCGAGCAGGCATGACGGGAAGTTGAAAGGTTACGGGTTCGTCGTCGAGGTCAGGCATCATCTCCAATCGAGGGGCAGGAGGGGCGGCAGGGTTGATTCCGGGCATCGAGGTTGAGACCTGGCGCAGTTGCAAGGCGGCTTGAACGGTGCGTTCAATTTCCTGGCGCAGTTGTTGGTTTTGTTTTGCCAATTGCTGATTTTGAATCTTCATGGCTTCCATCGAGTTCTTTGTCGCCTGAAGTTCAGCAATCACCTCGCGGTAGACTGTAATTGGCACAGAAGGGGAATATCCGGCAGTCGGCGCTTGAGGCGGCAAATTCGTCGATCGATTAGGCGTTTTTTGCATCATGGGATTCATACAGCGAGAGTAATCTGACAAAATGGCGGAAAAATGTGATGCCCTCAGAATAGCTGCAATTGAATCAATCAACGCATTTTAAGTCAAGTTTTTTTCAGAAATCTTCGATCTTGTGCATTCGTTTCGAGAATTTGCGGAAGTGAGGGGGAAAAACTTTCTCAACCTCGATCGTGCCTCCGTGCAAATTCGATTGCTAAGATCAGTCAGTTCATTCAATTCATGGGTTATGACGAACGCGCAAGAGCATCCGGAAGTAAAGTACGGTGAACGCCTGATCGAGGAGGGGAATCTGATTACGTTCCCGAATCCCAGACCGGGAAGGCAGTATACGATCAACATTACGTTGCCAGAATTTACCTGTAAGTGTCCGTTTTCGGGGTATCCCGATTTTGCAACGATTTATGTGAGCTATGTGCCGGATCAGCGGGTCGTCGAGTTGAAGGCGATTAAGCTTTATATCAATCGTTATCGCGATCGTTATATTTCTCACGAAGAGGCGGCGAATCAGATTTTGGATGATATTGTGGCGGCTTGTGATCCGTTGAAGCTAACGATTAAGGCGGATTATACGCCTCGTGGCAATGTGCATACTGTCGTAGAAGTGACGCACACGAAGGCGTGAGGGTTGAGCGGTGGAGTTGGATAGTAGACTGATAGCGATCTGTGCGATCGTTTGAGGCGGCTCAAATCGGTTAAATTCAAAAAATACTCCACCGCGATTCTTAATGAATGTGCCAATCAATCTATCGACACTTAAGCGATTCACGATCAAGGAATATCACTGCTTAACTTCTAGAAATGTACAGCGAACCTTACCTGCTGAGACTGTGAAACTGCCTCATTCAGACTTGCAATTAGATCTCTCGATCGTATTCCCATGAACACATACGCGATCGCACTGGGTAGTAATTTAGGCGATTCTCAAATCATTTTAGAATCTGCACTCAGCCGATTAGACACTGTGATTGCACGATCGTCCTGGTATCAAACAAAAGCCGTTACCTTGCCCAATCATCCGCCTCAGCCTGACTATCTTAACGGGTGTGCAATCCTTGAAACTGAATTAGAACCGCTCGAACTCCTAGCAAACTTTCAGCAAATCGAAGCAGAATTTGGACGAATTCGACACCAAAAATGGGATGCCCGCACCCTTGACTTAGACATTCTCCTGCTTGATGATGTAATCTTCCAAACCGAAATGCTAGAAATTCCGCATCCTCGAATGAGCGATCGAGCTTTTGTGCTGGTGCCACTCGTCGAGATTGCCCCCGATTGGATTCATCCTGGACAAAATCTTTCAATCAAAGAATTAGTTCAATCTGTCGATATTTCTGGTATAAGAAAGCTCTAAAATCTTTATCCATTGGAGATTTCATGTCGCTCGGATCAGAACCCCCCCAACTGCTCAAACAGCGCCTTCTCTACAAAGGACGCAAGTTTAATTTTGAAGTCAACCATTTACGCTTGCCAAATAAGGCAGAAGGCGATTGGGAATGTATTCGGCATCCCGGCGGTGCCTTGGTGATCCCGGTGACGACCGATGGAAAATTGGTGCTAGTCAAGCAATATCGATTTGCGGTGCAGCGACGGCTCTATGAGTTTCCAGCGGGAACGGTTGAACTCGGAGAAGATCCGCTCGAAACGGTGCAGCGCGAGATTCAAGAAGAGACAGGCTATACCTCAGCAAATTGGAAGAAGCTGGGCGAGTTTTTTCTCGCTCCAGGTTACTCTGATGAGGTGATTTATGCTTTTCTCGCAACGGAAGCGACGATCGTAGAAACACCTCCCCCTCAGGATGAGGATGAAGATATTGAAACCGTGTTAATGTCTCCACAAGAGGTAGAAGCGGCGATTCATGCTGGGGATCTGGCAGATTCTAAGTCGATTTCTAGCTTTCTGCTTGCGCGATCGCTGTTGTTGGAATAGAGTATGAGTCTGATTTTGTTCTGGCATCGTCGAGATCTCCGAATCTCTGACAATCTTGGTTCGGCTGCGGCAAGACAACGATCGAGCAAGGTTGTGGGTGTGTTCTGTTTTGATCCGTTGATTCTCGATCGAGATGATGTCGCTCCAGCACGGGTGAAATATTTAATTGGTAGCTTGCAATCTTTGCAGCAAAGATACGCTGAGGCTGGCAGTGAGTTACTGATTATTCAAGCCGATCCGAAAGTAGGCATTCCGAAACTCGCTCGATCGCTGAATGCCTCAGCCGTTTTCTTAAATCGAGATGTCGAACCCTACGGACGGGAACGCGATCGATCTGTCGCTTCTG
>JALOOO010000079.1 GCA_025454375.1 Leptolyngbya sp. Prado105
CTGCAAGGATGCGCTCCACCATTAACTTTGTTGCGCCATAAGGATTAATTGGATCTTGAGGATGATCCTCAGGGATCGGAACCGTCTTTGGAACCCCATAAGTCGCGCAGGTCGATGAGAAAACAAACGACTGAATCCCAGCCGCTACCATTGCTTCTAATAAGGTCAAGGTTCCGATGACATTATTGCGATAGTACTTATCGGGTTGTGTCACTGACTCGCCAACGTAGGCATAGGCTGCAAAGTGCATTACTGCACTAAATGCGCGCGAGGCAAACACTCGATCGAGTAAGGCTCGATCGTTGGTATCGCCTTCAATCAATTCGACTTTTAGAACATTCTCAACAATATCGCGGTGTCCGTAGACGAGATTATCGAAGACAACAACCTCATAGCCTGCGCTTTGCAGGGCGAGAACCGCATGAGAACCGATATATCCGGCTCCACCTGTAACTAGTACGATCGGCTTTTCAGATGACACAATAAATCCTCATCCAGTTTCTGGGACAATTCCCACTTCAGGGAAGCGCTTTCACATTCAGGAGAAAGACGCGAACTTATTTGAGTTTTTTAGCGCTTACTTGAAAATCGAGCGCGTCAACAAAAATAAGATTACTGCAAATACGATACCCGCTAAAACCAGTTCCACTGAATTTTCCTCCTGTACACCCTTCGCAGAATTTGCGATCTTCGCAAAATTGACTGGAAAATCTATGTTGTCGATCTTGAATTTTGCCTGATTTTTGCTCCTTTCTCACAGGCAAAATTAGGAGATTTTCCAAAAAATTGTTTGTCTTGAGATTTTTTTGAAAAAAAAACGGCAATTCGCCGCAAGAAATGCTCTATAACCTGGAAAATTTCGGTACAATCCTAGTCTTGAAACCGTTTATTTTTTAGTGCAAGTCTAAATTAATGGAGTCCGATCGTCATCGGCAGGTGCATCAATTTACGAACGAATTACGTTTGCAAAGTTGATCCCTACGGGTAATCTTGAAGCGATGAAGTTTTATCTTCAATGTAATCGTTGAAAGGAGTGCTTTTGGTGGTGAGGAACATTTCAACAATGCAAGGGATTGTTAGATGGTTTTATTAGTAACTGATGTATTTGTGTTACTGACTCAGGTGTTGCTCTGGGTGGTAGTAGGTCTATTTGCCTGGTACGTCTTGCTGCGGGCTTTGCCGAGAGCATTTCTGGGTGGACTCGTACTTTTACTACTATTGGGTGTAGCTGCGTTTACCTTTTATCAGGGATCGCCTCAGCAAGGACTGATTGGGGATATCTTCCGAATTATTGCAATCCCATTCTCGCCGCTGGGGATTATTCTGGTCTTGCTCTTGATTGCCTTCTCCGAGTTGCTTCGGGGTGGAAAGCTGTCGAGAACGGGATTGGTTGTGTTACGGATTGCGATTCCGGCACTGCTGATTTTAAGTATTCCCGCAGTGTCGTATTTCTTGGCGCAGCGAGCAGAGGCAGAAGCGATCTCGATTACTCGTCCTGTGGCGGTGGAGGCGCTTCCGGCAGGGGCAAGACGGGTGATCGTGAGTTTGGCACAAGATACCACGCGATTGCAGTTAAGACCTCGAACTCAAGCCGTTCCCGCGCCACAAGCGCCGCCTGCCAATCAACTGATTCCGCCGCCTGCTCCGATTCCGGACGGAACGTTTACGGTATTGGCAGAGCAACCGATTCAGTTGACGGAGAGAGGGGATATTCTCACCTATACGGCTCAGATTTATCAAGAAGAGCGGGCAAGAGGGACGGCTCCTTTAGTATTTGTGAGTGCGGGCGATCGACCTGAGCGCAATCGCAAACAGGGAGAAAGTCGTGATGATGTTTCTGAAGCCGCAGATGCTCGAAGATTTCTTCAGGGGTTGGGGATTCCTGAAGGGGATATTATTGGCGATTCCAATAGTCCGACGATTATTGATAGTGCTAGAAACACTCGGGCGGAGTTACAGCGACGGGGAGTCAATTTTGGCAATCAGTTGATCGTTGTTGCCTCTGCGATCGAGATGAATCGAGCGGCTTTAACGTTTAATCGCGAGTTCAATAACAATAATATTCCGTTGAGTGTGATCTCACGACCCACTAATTTCTTCACGTTGCCGCAGAGAGAAGCGTTACGAGGAAGGGCACAGGGGCGAGATCTCGTCGAGCGGAATGTGCAATTAGCGGATCTGTTGCCCAGTATGGATGCGTTATCGCTCAGTTCTAAGGTGATTAACGAATACATCACATCGATTTATTACTTCTTGAGAGGATGGATTCGACCGCTTCGGACGATCTAAGCTGGGGTTGAATTGGAGCAGGGTAGAGACGAGAAATTTCTACCCTTTTCCTGTTGAAATTTGTCTGATCAATCGCGCTACGATGGAAAAGTTTCAATCACAGGCAGTATCATGGCGCGATCGCAACTTCAGAAACTTGGAGCCTATCTCCGTCCTCATTGGAGAGATGCGACTCTTGGAGTTTTGGCGCTGCTGGTGGTCAATGCGATCGGGATTTATATTCCGCTGCAAATTCGCAATGCAGTCGATACCCTGAGTGTGACGTTTAGTGTTCAGCAGATTCTGAATTACGCAGGGGTAATTTTGGCACTCGCCTCTGTGATGTTGGTCGTGCGGATGACTTCGCGAATTTTGCTGTTTGGGGTGGGACGGCAGGTTGAGTTTGATCTGAAGCAGAAAATTTTTAATCACTTGCTCACTTTAGAACCTGCTTATTTCGCTGCAAATACGGTTGGGGATTTGATCAATCGGGCAACGAGCGATGTAGACAACATTCGTCGCTTACTTGGATTTGCTGTTTTGAGCTTAGCCAATACAGTGTTTGCTTATGCCTTGACGCTACCTGCAATGATCGCGATCGATGCGAGGCTCAGTTTATTGGCACTCTCGGTTTATCCGTTTATGTTGATTTTGGTGAGTTTGTTTAGCAACAAACTGCGATCGCAGCAATTAACGGTTCAAGAGGAACTTTCGACCTTAAGCGAGCTTGTTCAGGAAGATATGAGCGGGATTGCGCTAATTAAGATTTACGCGCAAGAGCAGAATGAGCGACGTGCATTTCGAGAGATGAATCGATCGCTGCTGAATGCGAATCTCAAACTCGCTTTAACTCGAAATATTTTATTTCCGATTTTGCAGGGGATTGCTTACGGGAGTGCGCTGATTTTGCTTTGGTTTGGGGGCGGATCGATCGCGCGAGGCGAAATTACGGTAGGAGACTTTATCGCGCTGCTGATTTTTGTGGAACGGTTAGCTTTTCCCACTGCGTTACTAGGGTTTACGATTACGGCTTATCAACGGGGTGAAGTGAGTATCGATCGCATCGAATCGATTCTGACCGTTCAGCCAAGAATTCAAGATACGTCTGAGTCGATTCCGCTCCCTTTAGCCCAAGTCAAAGGCAAGCTTAGCGCTGAGAATTTAACATTTAAATATCCAGGGGCAACTGAGCCTGCCTTAAATCAAATTAATTTTGCGATCGCACCGGGTGAAACAGTTGCGATTGTGGGTGCAATTGGTTCGGGTAAATCGACTTTGGCGAATGCGCTGCCTCGACTATTAGATATTTCTCCAAATCAGCTATTTGTGGATGGCTATGACATTACGGATTTGCGATTAGAAGATTTGCGAGGTGCGATCGCTTATGTGCCTCAAGAGAGCTTTCTGTTTAGTACAACGATTCAGAATAACATTCGCTACGGTAAGCCTATGGCGGATCAATCTGAGGTAGAGCTAGCAGCAAAAATTGCTCAGATTCATGGTGAAGTGCTAAATTTTCCGCAGCATTACGACACGATCGTGGGAGAGCGAGGAATTACTTTATCGGGAGGACAACGACAACGGACTGCCTTAGCACGAGCGCTGTTAGTGGATAGTCCGATTTTGATCTTGGATGATGCACTTTCAAGTGTGGATAATCAGACTGCGACTCGGATTTTGAAGAATTTGTCTGAAGGGACGGTTCGCAAGACGGTTGTGTTTATTTCACATCAGCTTTCAGCCGCAGCGATGGCAGATCGAATTTTTGTCATGGAGCAAGGGCGAATTGTGCAAATGGGAGCGCATGGGGATTTGATTGAGCAAGATGGGCTTTATCGATCGCTTTGGGAGCAGAACCAACTTGAGGAAGCTTTGAAGTAAAATCACGAGACTTCTGAGGTCTTCAAAACCTCGGAAGTCCAAATTTTAGCGCGCGAAATATATGAATAATCATCAATTGAAGCCTTAAATTCTGACCTCTCATTCTAAAATTTGAGTGCGACTTTACAACTATTACCGCGCGTTACGAAATCTCGTAAGAAACCCGTTAGGCTGATACTCCACGATGAGCCTGAGTTTGCTAGCTGTGCATTCAAGCGAGGGTCATACAATGTTTACGACGATCGAGGAATTCAAAAAATCTGATTCTAGAAAACCGATTTCGATCCGATTTCGATTCGACAAGATTGCCAGTTCCCAAGACGGCTTCAAGGTGTTTGATGAAATCAACCTCAATGAAAAAGGACAAGTCGCCTTCTTAGCCGGAACTCAAGACCATTCAAACATCACGGGCATTTTTCTTGGCAACGGTCGCCGCGTGAGAACCATTGCCGACCACTTACACTTCAAAAAATTCAGCGATATCGCACTCAATGATCTTGGAACCGTAGCATTTACTGCCGGAACTGAAAATTCTGAGCAGATTACGGGCGTTTTTACTCGCGATTGGCGTAGACAAATTCAAACGATCGCAGATTTACAAGGACTACCTCGCTTATTTTCAGATATTTCACCTCCTGTGCCTGCGAAT
Source organism: Leptolyngbya sp. Prado105 (assembly GCA_025454375.1). Lineage (GTDB taxonomy): Bacteria > Cyanobacteriota > Cyanobacteriia > Leptolyngbyales > Leptolyngbyaceae > Leptolyngbya. The sequence goes on from JALOOO010000079.1 coordinate 4,799, forward strand.
GCAACTTACAACTTTGGGGACAAAATTGCCTTAGGGGACAATGGCAATGTGCTATTCACTGCAAAAGTGAACTATCCAGGAACAGGCGCAAATCAGACCAATACCCGTCTCTTTCTCAGCGAAAATGGCACGATTCGCAAACTTGCTGAAGCCTCTGATATCAGTATTAGCGGTTTTTCCAGTTCGACCTCATTTAGCGATTTACAAATCAACGATCGAGGGCAAACGCTCTACGTTCGCAATAATACTCAGCTTACTCCGCGCCCCGTTTCGGGAACCACTATTTTTCTAGAGGGGCAACAGATTGCTAGTGCGAGTTCTGCACCTGGACAGCCTTTTACTGAACGTATTTTCTCACCCCTCTTGAACGATGCGGGCAGTGTGTTCTTCGCCCGCTCTGGAAGCGCCTTTCAAACTCGAACTGAGGTCGATGCCAACAACATTTACAGATTTGATACAGGAGCAGCTACGCCAGTTCGTCTGTCTGATCAACGATTAAATGTTGCAAACTTTTCGGTGAATGATCCGGGTGCAGTCGTGTTTTCTGGAACTGCATCGGATCAATCTGGATTGTTTTTGCTCGATCGAGGAGCAATCACGCGCATCAGTGAACAACTTTCGACAAATGCTTTGATCAACAATTCAGGTGAGATTGTTTACCAACCGAATGCGACTTCCAATGCGCCGACTGGTATTTTTACTCGAACTGGCTCGACGACTCAGGAGTTAATTGCTCCAGGAGATTCGATTCGAGGGTTGACTGTTGGAGAGGTTCAACTGCGGGGCTTCAATGATGCAGGGCAAGTTGCTTTCAGTGTGAATTTTACGAATGGAAGTCGAGGAGTCTTCCGAGCAGATCCGAAACTACGGAACAATCTCTTCGACACGCTGGAGGAAACGCCAATTTCGGCAGCTTCTCGCGGATTAATCACTGAGTTGAAGTCAGGTCAAAATGATTTCAACTTGGCAACCCGTCCGGTGCTAGCTTCTTCGAGCATTTTTTGAGAATGTCACATTTGGTAGATGCTGCTTAATCTCTCGAACCTGAGTTAACCATTTACGCAAATCTTGTTCACTCAATCGCTGACTCGAAAACAACGGCTCCAACTCCGAAGCCGATCGACCCGTCTGCTCAATCCAAGCACTCATCAAAGCGTCTCGATCGAGCAACGCCCCGCCAATCCCCAGCAATCGCTGAATCTGCAACCGCTCCTCACGCCCCACCACATCGACCACAAACTCACTCCGTCCCGCTTTATACAATACTCCTGCAAGCGCCTCTGTATAGGCTTGACTGTCATTTGTTCGTGGAGTTTCTAAAGGCTGAGGCTGTCCAAATCGGCGATTTTTCGCCCAAATCAGCACCAGCATCACCACGATCGTCTGCAAAAACAGCACAGCCAATGGCGTATCCATCAAATAATCGCCCCAATTGCGCGTCCGGACTCCAGCCTCCTCTGACTGGTCGCGATAGCCATGCAGATATTCATCGACCCAAACCTTCTGCCCGTATCGCGTCGCCAACTGCGCGAAAAATGGAAAATTTCCCGGCTCATCCTGATACGCATTCGCGGCGATAAAAGGCGTTCCGACATAAATGACGCGACCCTTTCCCTTTTCCTCCTCCCAGACGATCGAGCCAAACTGATCGCCTAAAAGCTCAGTCGTCCCTTGCGCTTGTTGCAGTCGTCGAGCAGTTTCGATTTTGACTGCTCCCTGATCGCTCTGATGCTGCGTCGAGAAGCCTGCTTCAGTCACGGGCAAATTTCGCCCGACAATAATCCAGGTATTGCCGCGTTGTATCCAATCGTCTTGGGCGTAGGCTCTCGATTGCGTTGGGTCAATTTGAATCATCGTATTGCCCGTTCCAGCAATCGATCGCTCAAGCTCTGACACAGTTTTACGCCAGCGCTGTACGGGTTTGCCTTGACGCTGCATATAGGCATACCAGGCTCCATACCCATCAGGAGAACGGTTAAACGTCGAACCGCTCGTCAAGCGATTGCTTCGTGGCGCAACAAACAACGTCAGGGCAATCAGCGCTACCACTGCAATCAGCCCAAACACCAAACGTCGATCGAGTTTCTTCATCACGCCATTTTCGCCATATCGAGGGTCGCGCGTTCAATGTTGCCATAAGCTCGCTGAACCCGCTCAAACATTTCCGCAGAAATCGGAGCATTGCCAAAACAAAGCAACTCGTGCGTCTCTAACAACATCTGATACGACTCAGAATTTGGCAAAAGCTGAACGAGTCGGAAATATTCTCGATCGGTGCGGCTTTTGTCGGTTGGGATTAATTTCGTCTCATTCAGTCGCTGCAACATCGCCATATAGAGCGCCCGCGAAGCCTCTCGATAATTTCCCTGCTGCTGAAATTCCTGAGCGGATTTTACCCAGGTCGAGATGGAATGCTCTTTCTCAGGTTGCGTCGATCGCCGATCAAGAAATTTGCCAAACTGCGATTGATTTGGGTCAAAAAGGGGACGCAGCCAGCAATAAATCTGAAACACCAGCCAAAGCGCCACAAACGCAATCACCAGCCAAAACCCCGCTTCCCACCACCAGGAAGGAAACCCCCAATTTGGCAGATCAGGAGCATCCGGAGGTCGAACCCCAGAAAATCTCAACTCCAGCCATTCGCCCGCCTGACGAAGAAATTGCTGAATCTGCCAACTCATATCACTTTTCTGAAATTGATCAGCCGCCATCTGGATTATTTGGTAAAGCTACTGACCAACCATAAAACCAGAAAACTCACCAAACTGATCAAAACTTCGTTAGTTACGAGCAGCGCACTCATCTGAGGCTGCAAAAATGTGTAAGCCACACCACCGATCGCAAACCCTAACAGCAGTCCTGCAATGCCCAATAAAACTGATCGCCCTAATCTGCGCTCTTTGCGATAGAGAAAATACAACGTACTGCCCGTCGCCAGCGCCATCGCGATCTGAAGCACCGCATCGGTTGGCGAGAAATAGACCAAAGCGCCCAATCCCGCCATCGTAATGCCAGGGATCGCGATATCTCTCGCACTGGGCTGATCGATTAGATTTCTCAGCCATTGCGCGGATTGAGTCGTCGGTTTAGGCGCTTCGACAGGAGTCGGAGTCGCCAGTTTTTCAGGAAAACGAATGCGATCGGGAACTTTAATCTTGCCTTCTTGCCGCAAGCGTAGTCGCTCCATCAGCACCGAATCATATGCGGCTTCGATTTCCGAGATTTTGCGCTGGTCGCCTGCCAATTCTTCAACCAACCGAGTCTTCGCCGTCTGAATCTCTTCAAACGTCGCACCTTCGGAAACGCCTAACTTTTCATAGGGACTTTGCGTGCTCATGGGCTTGTTACTCCACCTTCATCTACCAAAGTAACCTAGCTGCGGTTGGGATTACAACTAGAGTGTAGACGATAGAACCCCGATCTGAGGTATTTTCACCTTAGCAAATTTACGCGCTGTAATATCCGTACCTTCAGATTGCAATTCCCACTTCAATCGAAACGACGACCGTAATTTTGCGGAAACTCGAACAAATCGGGATATTCTATTCAAAAGCTGAGGCATACTAATGCTGATGACAAGATTCTTCTGTGTAAAACAGAATTAGGGATTTTCTCTATTGGCTCCGATCTCAATTTTCTCTGTTAAATGTCATCTGCCCTTCTCAATTTGTTTTTTAGCGCAAGGTTATGGTCATGGCTCCAGCCAAGATACTCGTCGTCGATGATGATCCGGCTATTCGTAATTTGGTTCATCGCTTCTTGACTAAGCAAAACTATCACATGGAATCTGCCGAAGATGGAAAGTCTGCGATGCAGGTTTTCGAGCAGTTTAATCCTGATTTGGTGATTCTGGATGTGAATTTGCCGGATGCAAATGGCTACTCGCTGTGTCAAGAGATGCAAAGCCGGACGAATGTATTCGTTTTGATGTTGACAAGTCGCACGGATGAGGCGGATAAGGTTCGAGGGTTTGCTCAAGGCGCAGACGACTACATTACGAAGCCGTTTAGCTTAGTGGAATTAGGCGGACGAGTCGGTGCAATTCTCAAACGTCAACGAATTGTGACAACGGCAGAACAGCAATGTCTCACTTTTGGCGGATTGATGATTGACCCGGTACGGCGTGAGGTTAAGTTAAATGAAGAAATCGTACCGTTGACGGCGTTAGAATTTGATCTGCTGCATTTCTTGGCGGCACATCCGGGTCGGGTGTGGCGACGGGCTGAACTGATTCAGGAAGTGTGGGATTACGAATATGTGGGCGATCAGCGGGTCGTGGATGTGCATATTGGTCAGATTCGCAAGAAAATTGAAATTGATACGAGTCAGCCTGCTTTAATCCAAACGGTTCGAGGCGTTGGATACAAATTTGAATCGCCTGCGGTTGTCAGTTAGGCGATTGAATTCAAAATTGATTGGGAGCCGGGATGACTTTCATTCCGGTTTTTTTTTCGCCCCAGCTTAACTCACCAATCGTTAACTCATCAATAGAGTAAATCCAATCCTCATCTATTGTTCTAAGCCAGGGAAACATAAATTCGTCCTACGGATTGTTCCTCCCTGCTGCGCTATGGTTTTGATTGGTTACCTGTCTTCTAGGCTTTCTCAAACTCTTTTTGAACGAGCGATCGCCCATTCTGCTGTCGGCATTGCGATCGCAGATGCCCAACACCCTGATTTTCCGATAGTTTATGTGAATTCTGCATTCGAGAAACAAACCGGATACAGTGCATCTGCACTACTTGGACGAAATCTTCGCGTTTTACACAGTGGAGAGTGTGACCAACCTCAAACTGCGATTCAGACTGTTCTCAAAACTGGAAACAGCACAACAGTTGTGTTCCGAACTGATCAGAAAAACGGCAGATCATTCTGGTGTGAAATGACAATCTCTCCGATTCGGAATGCAGAGGGAAAGATTACGCACTGGGTTGGGATGCAGCAGGATGTCAGCGATCGGATTCAAACTGAGCAAGCGTATCAAAAACTCCAACAATCGAATCGACTGCTGACACAGGTGCTGGATACGCTGCCTCAAATGATTTTTTGGAAAGATCGCGCTTCGACCTACCTCGGATGCAATACTGCCTTTGCGAAAGCAGCGGGAGTAGAGACAAGCGATCAGATTGTTGGCAAAACAGATTATGACTTGGCTTGGGCGACAGAAGAAGCCACTGAGTATCGCAAAAATGACGATCGCATTATGCAAGCCAGAATTTCAGAGGCAAACTTAATCGAGAAACAAACGCAAGCAGATGGACGCTTGATCTGGACTGAAACGAGCAAAATTCCTTTAGTAGACGATGAGAATAGAGTCATTGGCATTTTAGGAACGTTCAAAGATATTAGCGTTCGGAAAGCAGCGGAAGAGGCACTTCGAGAAAGGGAGGCAGAACTGCGGAACATTACCTCTTTAGTTCCAGGAGTGCTGTATCAGTATCAATTTAGTTTTCGCACGGGACAAGGCAACTTTACTTACATCAGTCCACGTAGTCTAGAAGTGTTTGAAATTGCTCCAGAAGTGCTGCAAAACTTAGATGAAGCGATTTGGCAAATTGCTCACACGGATGACTTAGCACGGGTGCAAGCGTCAGTGACAAAAGCAGTCCTTGAGCATCAACCTTGGTGTGATGAATATCGCGTGATTTTGCCATCGGGGAAACAGATTTGGATTCGAGGGCAGTCTCAACCTGGAGACATCAATGAGGAATATGGGCTGCACTATGGAGTCTTCTTCGACATTAGCGTTCAAAAGGTCGCCGAATTGGAACTGCAACAGCGCACTCAGGATTTGGAACAGACGCTAAAAGACCTACAGCGCACTCAAGCTCAACTGATTCAAAGCGAAAAAATGTCATCCTTAGGGCAACTGGTTGCAGGAGTGGCGCATGAAATTAATAATCCTGTAAGCTTCATTTCTGGCAATCTGAATCATGCTCAAAAGTATGTCTCGGATTTACTTCATTTGATCGAAGCTTATGAGCAAGAGTACTCTGAATCAACCGATTTGATTATGCAAACACAGGCAGAGATTGATTTAGGATTTCTCAAATCGGATTTGCCAAATCTACTGATTTCGATGCAAACGGGAGCCAATCGCATTCGGCAAATTGTCTTATCGCTTCGATTGTTCTCACGATTGGATGAAGCAGAATACAAAGAAGCAAATCTGCACGACTCGATTGAAAGTACTTTGATGCTGCTCGACCATCGGATTCAGAAATCTAAGATTCAACTCAATCGCCGATATCAATCTTTGCCCCCTGTAGAATGCTATGCCGGACAACTGAATCAAGTTTTTCTCAACCTTATCGAGAATGCGATCGATGCACTTCAAACCACATCAGATCCCCTGTTAACGATTCACACTGAAGCAATCGCACAGCAATTCGTTAGAATCACGATTTCTGACAATGGAACCGGAATAACGGAGGAAATTCAGCAACGCATTTTCGATCCATTTTTTACGACGAAAGAAGTCGGACAGGGGACAGGAATGGGCTTATCGATCAGTTATCAAATCGTGGCAGAACAGCATCGTGGCTCACTAAAGTGCGACTCGAAAATCGGAGAAGGAACCACGTTTACGATCGAGATTCCAACACGCTTAAAATTATCTGCATAATTTTTAATTTCAAGTTCCCAATTCTGAATAGATCTTGCCGTAAGCTGGAATTTAGCTTCTGTGTGAATTCCTATGGCAAGATCTGACTCCGCTCCAACCCTACGAGAAATTGCAAGCACCTTCCGACTGGTCGGTTGGTTTAGCTTTTGGTTTCAGTTAGTTCTCACGGTCATCTCTAGCGCGATTCTATTATTTGCAGCCGTTTCGACTCGGAACCCTCAAGGCACAAGTCCAGGTACAGGAATTGGAGTCGTCCTTACCGTCTGTGGAATCTTGGTCTTGGGATTCAATATGTATTGGGCACTGATGAGATATGTCCCGATTGGACGGCGGCTCAAATCAGAAGATCCTTCAGCCCGTCCGAAAAAAGCAGAGGCGATTCAGACAATTCGGCTGGGATTAATTGCAAGCTTGGTGGGAACGTTGTTGGCGTTACTCGGTGCTGAAGCGATCGTAGGATTACTCTTCGGAAAAGCGGTGAATCAAGGATTTGCAGGGTTTGTTAACGTTGATCCTGCGAAATTCATTCAACCGATCGACATTTTAGTTGTTCAAGCCAGCATTAACGTCATTTTGGCTCAATTTGCGGCGATTTCAACCTCGCTATGGCTTCTCAACAAAATGAGCAAACAGTAAGTTAACGAGCCATCCAATCAAAGATTTGGTTCAACTGATCGATCGAGACAAATCCATAGCGCCACAGCATCATCGGCAATGTCCCGCGCTCTTGTTGGCAGTGGCGCATGGCAAGCTCGATCGAATCGGATGAGACGGCTAATTCGTCTTTTAAGTAATCAATCAATTCAACGTCAGTCGCTCTAGAAGGAGTCACCCAGTCAATGGATTGCAGGGCAACGTCTGAACTCTGTTGAAAAATGTCGGGGGGTAGAACCGCCATCGAAAGCCTCGGGGTGTTTTAAGTAGATGTTTCTTGTGAGCAATTCAAGTATAGGCACATCATCCTATCACTAAAAATTTACACTTGCGTTGCTTTTGCTGTGACTTCAGGAAAAAAGTGCAACTTAGCCAAATCGTATAGAAAGTTATACGACTAAGTTGCAAGAAATATGTCGATCGAAAGACAGAAACTCGTGACATGCCTCGTTAAATTTGAGACACGCTATCCGTAGCAAAATCAATCAAACTCATCTGTCACACTCTATCGAAAGTGCCCGAAGTTGGAAATTAGACTTCAAGCTAATAATCAGATTTCAGTAAGATTTAATTTTTATATCTGGAGAAATTGGAGGATTCCAAGTAAGAGTTGCCGTTTTTTCTGTAGGTGCGCCAAAATGAGCCAGTTACAGTGCCGAATCTAAAATTCAGTCCGAAGATATGCAACTGTCTAAACTTACAAAACTTGCCTTTCAAACGATCTCAGGACTGACCGCTGCCCTGGCGCTGAGTCGCCCAGCCTGGAGTGCCGATCGTATTGTGCTGTCTTATGGAATTTTAGAGCGATCTGTGTCTGTGTCTGCCCTAGAGGCATATGCGCGACAGGGAGTCCTCGATAGCGATCTGTATGTCTATTCTCAATATGTCGATGCGGCGCAATTAGCCACGCTGCGTAAGGCTTTGCTGGCGAGGGCAGACCTTAGTCCGGTTGCGGTTTCGCAATTCTTGTATACCCAGCAAGGTGAGATTTTGCTGCGGCGTTTGGGAGAAGTGATTCAGCCTGAATCGCGAGATACTGGATTTTTTGCGATTCGAGCTGCGCTGATTTTGGCATCAGCGGAACCTGAGGGCTTGACCCTACTGAATGTGTTTCGCAAATTTCCCACCCGAGGGATTCGGATTGATTTGCAGCGAAGTCTTCAGATTGCCAATGATTTTGGAGATTTGATCGGACGCACCCGGCAAGCGACTGATCTCGTCGCTCAAATTGCTAGTCAGGAAGTTACGCCATTGCCGGGAGGAACGATTCCAGATTTGACGGCAAGAGGGGCTTATGGGTTTCAACGCAATTCCTTGAGATTCGTCGATCGATCGCGTGGATTTGTTCAGGCATTGGGACGAGAGCGCGTCTTTCCAGTAGATGTGTATTTACCGATCGCGCGTCGTCAAGCGCTGCCGAGGTTGATTCCGGTCGTGGTGATTTCGCACGGGCTGGGTTCCGATCGCGGAACATTTCGATATTTAGCGGAGCATCTTGCCTCTCACGGGTTTGCCGTTGCGATTCCAGAACATCCTGGAAGTAATGCCAAGCAACTTCAAGCTTTAGTGGATGGGACGGCAAATGAAGTGACGAGTCCGAGTGAATTTATCGATCGACCGTTGGATATTAGATTTGTCTTGGACGAGTTGGAGCGCAAGACAACATCTAACCCGCAATACAGTCGATTGAATGTGAAGCAAGTGGGCGTGTTGGGACAATCGTTTGGGGGGTATACGGCGATGGCACTGGCTGGAGCGCCGATTAATTTCACCCAACTTCAGCAATCTTGTCGTCCTGAAGCGGTGGACAGAACGCTGAACCTTTCTCTCTTGTTACAATGCCGTGCTGCTGCTCTGCCAGCGATTAACTACAATCTGGGCGATCCAAGAGTGAAAGCAATTATTGCGATTAATCCGATTTCGAGCAGTGTATTTGGGCAGGCATCGGTGAGTCAGATCAGAACGCCGACGATGATTTTGGCGGGAAATGCAGATACAATTGCGCCTGCTCTGCCCGAACAGATTCAGCCCTTTACCTGGTTGCAGACGAACGATCGCTATTTAGGCGTGATTGAGCAGGGGACGCATTTCTCGAATTTGGGACAGGGAAATGATGAAGGGGTTCCGGTTCCGCCGGAGGTCATTGGACCGAATCCCGCGATCGCAAGGCGTTATACCAACGCATTGAGTTTGGCATTCTTTCAGACGTACATTAACAATCAGGCGAACTATCGCCCTTACATTTCTGCAACCTATGCTCGTGCGATCTCCCAAGATCCGTTACGGTTAAGTTTGGTGCAATCGTTAACGATCTCGCAGTTAGACAGGTGATTTGCTGGTGGATGGTTTTTTGAATCTAAATAAGCCGTTTGGCTTTACATCGCATGATTGTGTTGCCAAAGTTCGTAAAATCTTGGGCACGAAGAAAGTCGGACATGCAGGGACGCTTGACCCAGCAGCGACCGGAGTTTTACCGATCGCGGTTGGTCGCGCGACTCGACTGCTGCAATATCTGCATCACGACAAGGCGTATCATGCAACGATTCGATTTGGGATGACGACGGCAACGGATGATCTCGAAGGAGCGATTCTGACTCAGCAGCGCGCACCTCATCTCAGCTTGGAAACTGTGCAAGCAAAGTTAGCACGGTTCCAAGGCATGATTGAGCAGATTCCGCCGAACTACAGTGCGATTCAAATTGATGGCAAGCGACTGTATGATTTGGCGCGTGAAGGTAAACCCATTGATGTGCCTGCTCGAACGATCGAAATTTATAGTTTGCAGATTCTAGAGTGGAGAGCGGGGGAGTTTCCTGAACTGGATTTAGAAATTGCTTGTGGCAGTGGGACTTACATTCGATCGGTTGCGCGAGATTTGGGTGCAGAACTTGGAACAGGGGCGACCCTAGCAAAGTTGCTCCGAACAGAAAGTAATGGATTTTTGCTGCGAGATAGTTTGTCGATCGAGGAGCTTCCTGCACCCTTGATGGAATCAGAACAAGCTGTTTTACATTTGCCAGAAGTGAATTTAGATGAAATCACAGCACGGCGTTGGTGTCAGGGGCAGAAAATTGCGCTAAATCTTGAGGCGAGAATTGTGCGGGTGAAGTGCGATCGTTTTTTGGGGATTGGGGAGGTGCGAGAGGATGGTGTATTAGTTCCGAAGATGGTGTATGAACCAATTGCTTAAAATAGTAAAACGTTAATCCTTAAGCCCTATTCTTATGATTTCATCGCCTCTAGCAAAACCGATTCCAACTCATCCGGGGGATCACTTCATCTTGACGATCGCTCCGCTTTCTATTGAAGAAGTTTACAAAAAAGCAGACGACGCAGCGAATGGTGCGATCGTGCTAATGAGCGGCATGGTGCGGAACAATACCGATGGATTTTCGGTGCTACATCTGGAATATCAGGCTTATGAACCCATGGCGATTGTTGTATTTAAGCAAATTGCCCATGAGATTCGAGAGACTTGGAAAGAGGTGACGCATGTTGTGATTCATCACCGAATTGGGCGCTTGGAGATTGGCGAAATGAGTGTCTTAGTTGCAGTAGGTTGTCCGCATCGAACGGAAGCATTTGAAGCTTGTAAATATGCGATCGATACACTCAAGCATCGCGCTCCCATTTGGAAAAAAGAATTCTACTACAGTCAAGAGGGTGAAATTCGATCGAGTTGGGTGAACTGCTGTTGAACAATGACTGCAAAAAATCGAAAACGACTGTTATCCCTTCCTGAAAATGCAAACTGTATGACGATTTCAATCCTATGAATTAAGTGAGAATTCTTCATACACCTGAATTCTTTTAGTTCAAAAGCTCTAATGAGTGCTAAGAATTTAGGATACTGAGAATTCAATTAGCGCGATATTGATAATCAACGAGATTTTGAACCTTAAAGATTTATCAAGCAGAAGTAAATGTACCCAGACTTCTAGCAAAAAGATGGGCTTTTAACTTAAGCTAGGAATACAATAGAATTGTTGTGGCAAAACCAGAATTGATGTACTTACCCGACTCCAAGCGTGTAATTTATGAGCGCAATCCTCTCATTCAGGTTGCGTGTCAATTGCGGTTTCCACCCATCCTTAAGATTTCTCATCAAGAACCAATTGAATTTCAAGACGAAATTCGATTTCAGTATCCACTTTTTGAAAGTACCAATATTCAGCTTCCACCTGAGATATCGCAAACAATACAACAGCTTAATCTACCTTTGTTGAACGAGCTATCGTATGGGTTCAAATCTGAAGATCAAAGATGGCAGTTGTATATTGCTAAAGATTTCATAACTCTAACTACGGCTGTATATGAAACTTATGAGCAATTTCAAAAACGCTTTAGAGAAGTGCTTGAAGTTTTTGAAAGAATATATAAACCATCTTTTTATACGAGAGTTGGACTTCAATATCAAGACTTAATTATTCGTTCAAAGCTAGGACTTGAAGACAAGAAATGGTCAGACTTGATTGCAAAAAATATAGCTTCAGAATTTTACGATTCAGAATTTGAAGACTCAATTGAAACAATTATAAAAAACTTAATTTTGAAAACCGAACATGGTCGAGTCAATCTTAAGCATGGGCTTGTTAGTGTGCAAGAATCGGAGACAAATAAAAGTGAGATTGCATACTTACTTGACGCAGATTTTTATGTAGAACAGAAAATAGAGAGGAATGGAGATGTCTGGAACATACTCAATCAATTCAACTACTCAGCCAGAAAGCTCTTCAGGTGGAGCATTACAGATACCCTCCATGAGGCTATGCGTCCCCGGACAATTGAGAATACAGGAGCATAATCAAACTTCTACGGGAATTCCATTGAAAAACTCTGTTTTTGATAGAGAAAGTGGAAAAGATATCGTTGTTCATTTTCCATCGTTTGATTTGATTGTGTCGAACTATTCTCTATCTCTCAGTATTGGTCAAGATCGCCTACCTTTGAATAGGATGATTGCACTTCTAAAATGTTTGGTGATGATCCAATCTCTACCAGAAGCTGGTTTAGAAGAAGCGGTTGAAGGGCTTGAGAGAGTCGCTGATTTCTACACTGAACGTTCTACTGAAGCTAACGTGCCGACTATTCCAGCTAGCAGCATTAGGGGTAAAATAAGGGCGGCTCAAGTCAGACCACCGATTGTTTTAGAGCCATAGCTTGTCCAATTATTAGTTGTTGCATGATAAAGCAAGCTATTTACCAACCTTCAATCAAAGGTTCTTCTCTAAGACAAGGAGAAATACTGACGAATGTAGTTCAGTACAATCCTGTTGTAAGTGAATTATCGCGAGAAGTAGAAGAACTCTCTTTTAAGCAAGTGATTCATCCTTACGCAATTGTTGTAACGCAAGATTGTGATCTGGACTGGGATTATAGAGCTAGGCAGAATGGTGCTGCTCAACTGCCAAAACTATTAAATTCTGTGATTTTATGCGAAATTTCAACGGCGCGAGAAGTTAGAGATATCACAGATAAAACTGTTATGAATAGCACTGAATGGAATGCTGTTAAATCTCATCGTCACGAAAGATTCTATTTCTTTGAGAAAGTACCTGTTGAATGCGAATTAGAAGAAAGGGGGTTACCTGAGTTAACGGCTGACTTCAAAAAAGCTTTTGGAATTGATTCAGCAACTTTGTACCACCAAATAGAAATAGGAGTAGCGCAACGACGAGCAATTTTAGCAAGTCCCTACTTAGAACATTTTTCCAGAAGATATTACAGTTTTCATAGCAGAGTTGCATTACCTTCCCAATACGAAAGTGAGCGGGAGAATTAAAGTTTTTCTGTTTTGAGTACTCATTAGACTTTTGTTGCATTGTCTTTTTTTTGTAGATTGAGATGCACTCTAGGAAAATCATGCAACTTACAACGTACACTTTCCACTGTATTGAAAAAAAGAGTTTTGCTACAGCTAGGAGGGTGAGCGATCGAGTTGGGTGAACTGCTGCTAGGAGTCAAATTTCTCATCAAATCTTTCAAAGTCGCGTTGAAAGGGTTTGAGATTTTTTGAGTTTCGTGGGGGATTTAACTCCTTTGCCCATCGGAGCTTGACACTTTGATGGATATTCTTTGCAAAGAAAAGAGTGGGATCTTCGGCAGGTGACTTTAGCAGGGTGCGATCGCGAAGTCCTGCTAATGCAGTCAATCGATACAGCAAAGATGTCGGAGGCGTAAACCCAGTCAATACATCCGGCGCAAAATCACGGATCACAGATTTTAATGCTTCTCCTTCAAAAAACTCTAGCCCTAACTGAAGTCGGTCAATCTCATTCATCATCCACTGCAACGGAATATCGGATAAGCCCTGATTCGCCTGACCACCGCCCACACAGCCATGATTGCCAACAAACCAGACTTGAGAAAGCTGGGTTTCCGCATTGTCACTCAAGTGCATCGGAGTTACTTCAAATGACTTACGATGCTCGTCGATCGCAACCGCATGAAGTGCTCTCTCAATTTTTCGGTTGAGTTGAGTATCGTGAAACTCATACTGACGATTGATTATTTTACTAATTACAGGAATTGTGTTGGGAATCCCTAGCGCCCCGACTGTATCCCAACAAGCTAAAAGTCGGATTGGAATCTGTTTAGCATCCAGCTTTTGCCGAAATGCGATCGCAGCCTCAGAACGGGGCTTATCCAGATTGCGATAAAACTCATAAGCTTCTCTAGCTTTACTAATATTCTTGCGAGTAAGTAACCCAGATTTGTAAATCAAACCCGCTAAACTTCTGACTGTATAAGCTCCTCGACTAAACCCAAAAAGATAAACTTCATCCCCATCATTGTAGTTGAGACAAAGAAAGCGATAAGCATCCTGAATATGCCTATCAATGCCCCAACCAAATGTTCCACCCAAAATTCGATCGTATAGATCCAGCACTCCAATGCCTGAATGGTAACTCACAATTTGCTGTCTTCCTTCGCGATCGCTCGGTTTGATTGCCTGTGCAATCTTGACAACATTCGTCTGCCTTTCATTCGACAGGTCTTGCCAGGTTCCGTCACAGCAAATCACAATTCGTTTACTCAGCATTTATTTAGCACCATCTGAATCGATCAACACATGCTAGATCACCTTACTAGCGATGTGACTAAGATCACAACTTTTATAAAGATTTGACGAAGTGAGGCGGGAACTCTGGGAAAGTCGTTCTTGCTTCGTCACCATGTCTAGCCTGGATAAACCGACTTGGAGTGCAGTCTCGAAGCCTAGCGATCTGATTGCGACTCACTCGAATGAACTCTCTTGGCTCTCGATCGAGGGAAGTCAGGTCAGAAGCCATGCGTCTTTTATTGTCGATCGCAATACTCAAGTCATGGATATCTATGACTACAATGGCGATGGTCACACTGATTTACTTTGGCGCGATCGACAAAGCTACTATTTTTCAAGTCAAGGGCAGCGAATTGATCTCTTTACAGTCATTGAGCCAAATTGGCAGATCGAAAGAGTTGGAGATTTCGACCAAGATGGAGATCGAGACGTTCTTTGGCGCAATCAGCAGAGTGGAGATGTTGCATTTTGGCGCTTGAATGGAATGTCTTTTGAGGTTGGGCAAGTCATAACGACAATTCGTGATCTAGCTTGGCAGATTGTTGATGCTCAAGACTATGACAGAGATGGAGATTTAGACCTGTTTTGGCAGAACGCTCGAACTGGGGAAAATGCTTTCTGGCAGATGAATAGAACAGAGCTAGAACGAGGAATTTTTACAGACTCGATCGTGGGGTGGAAATTTGAGGGAAGTGGTGATTTTGATGGCGATCGTCAATTTGATTTACTATGGCGCAATGGACAATCTGGTGAGGTGGCAATCTGGCAATTAAACGGCATGAGTGTCGGTCGAGTTACGATGTTGTCGATCGTGCCGGATTTCACCTGGGATATCAAAGGTTTGAGTGACTATAATCAGGATGGAACCACGGACATCCTCTGGCAGCAAGATCAAACACTAGCCACTGGATATTGGGAAATCAATCAACTGCAATATCAGAACACAACGTTTCTAGATTTTGGTAACGACCAGATTCGACC
>JALOOO010000293.1 GCA_025454375.1 Leptolyngbya sp. Prado105
GATTCTAGGCTCTCTACTGCTGGGTAGATTTCTATATCGAAATTTCCGAACAGAGACACACAGGCAGAAATCTCTGTTGATCTCAATCAAATCACGGGAAATCTTAAGATTGTTGCCGTCCAAAGCGATTTGGACGGCATTAGAAATCAGTATCATAGGCATAGTATTCTTGCTGACACGATGCCGAAGATGCTAAGAAAGAGTTCTATGGAACTGCCGTATTTTTTAGTATGGCATTTTCTTAGACACTCTGGAGAATCCGATGACTACCGCAAATTTCGTGAATTCAGAATAATTTTCTGTAAATCCCTGAAAAAGCGTTCGGATTCTTGAAAGCCAGCCTGCATTCAGTACAATAAGCGACTGATTGCTTTTTGCCCTCAGCCTGTGACGATGACAGCCTATGAGTCCCTTGCCCAACCGACCACTCCAGCCTCCTAAATCCTATGCCGCCGAGACTGCGGCTGAAGGCTCCGACATGCCACAATCCCCAGATGCATCTGAACCAAAGCCGCCGACCGCACAGCGCCCGCTAGTGCGTCCTATCGCGCGTCCTCAACCTGCTCCTGCGGCTCCATCGACTCCGCCCCCTGCGGTAGCCGAGAAGCCTCCAGAGCCGGAGATTGATCTGTTCGATCCCAACAGTTTACGTCAGCAACCGATTCCGGCTCCAAGTGAACCGATGCAGTATCGTGCGATCGGGCTTTTGCGAGGTCGCTATACTCCGTCTGAAGAACAGTTCACACGGGGCGAAATGAAGACCGCAGATGGAACCACGATCGAAGCGGTTCTGTTAGGTCGGGTAATGAGCCTGGTGAAGAACCATTTAGACCTCGAACAAGAGCATCTCTGGGTCGTGTATCCACGCACTCGTGAGAAGCACGAAGATCTGCATGTCCAGATCGTCGGGGTTTGGGAACCTGAGAATCTCAGCAAGTCCGAGGAAGAGACAGAAGAGGCGGAAGCGCCAAACTATCTGCCGTCTTCTGAGGTTGAAGACAATTACTTTTCGATTCGCGGCGAGGTGATTTTTCACACACCGGAAGAGCAATCGATGGTGATCAAGATTCAGCAAGCTCCGCGTAAGAAAGACGATCGGGCAAAAGCCTTCAAGCTGAAACTGCTGGGCGAGTTGACCGGAAAATCGGTGGGATATTTCTGGGAATTCAACGCGAAGCGCGAGGGAGCCGATCTTGTCGTAGTCAGCGCGAAGTCGATCGGGATGATTCCGCCTCGGAAGAAGACTAAGGAAGAGATCGAACGCGGTCGCTTCTCTCGTCCGGGTGGGCGATTCGGCGGTGGCGGCGGCAGAAAGCCGTTTGGCGATCGTAGACCGAGTGGTGATCGTAGACCGAGTGGCGTTGCACCCCAACAGCAGGCTGCTCCTCGTCGGACAGAACCGCTCCCGAAACCTGTGAAACGTCGAACCGATGAAGGCACAGATAACGTAACGAGCGAAGCATAGGCAAAAACGGGGCGATTCTGAGGGATCGCCCCTATTTTTTTGGAGGTTAGATTTTTCGCCCTACAAATTCTGAAATGGCACTGAGAAGGGCTTGGGGTGCGTCTAAGCGGATGAGATGTCCGCTGTTCTCGAAGATTTGCAGTTCAGAATTGGCGATCGCGTTGGCGATTTCTATGGAAAATTCGGGTTGGCAGATCCAGTCGTGCCGTCCACCGATGACAAGCGTTGGGACGATAATTTTGTGCAGCTGGTCGAGGACATTGTACGAGCGCAAAAATCCGCCAAAAGCAACATTAATCGCATCGATCGAGAGAATCGTGCGCGATCGACCTTCTGAAACGGGATGATTGACAGAATACAAAGGCTGCATGATGCGAAAATATTCAGCGAGTTGTGCTTCGGTTTCAAAGTTGCCATTCCAGAGATATTGGGCGATCGCGATCTGTTCAGGTGTGCCGCGCTCGTTGAGAATTGCTTGAGCGCGGTTGAGAAAGCGGAAATCTGGAACCGTTGCGATCGCGATGAGATGAGAGAGATTTTGCGGATATCGAGTGGCATAGGTCAGAGCAACCATACCGCCATAAGATCCGCCGATCGCGACAATTTTTTCGAGTCCTAAATATTGCCGAAGCGCTTCCATGTCTTCGACATTTTGATCAAGCGTGTAGGTGGATTTGTCACCTCTAGCTGAGCGTCCTTGTCCGCGATGATCGAAGTAGACGAGCTGCATTTGGTCGCTGAGAGCCGAGAACGTTGGCTTGTAAGAACTATGATCTGCGCCGGGTCCACCGTGGATCAGAAATGCGATCGGTTTTTCTCGCATTCGATCGCCATCGGGGACGAGTCCTGCCCCTTCGATATCAAAGTAAATCTGTGTGTCTCGAATCTTCGCGAACATAGAATCTATACTGGCAGGAAGGTTTTTAGTCGGGCTTGATGTCTCTCAATATTACTCAGGACGGGATTGATTCATTGGATGGAACGCAATAGACTTCTTGCAGATTAGGTTCACATCGTTTGCTGCATTCACCCACCCGCGCGTAAACGGCGGGCTAGCGGAACAACCCTGCTAAACCAGGCTGAATGCTCCCAGTCCAGTTCAGTGGACTTGAACGAATCGCCCGCGCCCTTCAGGCGCGGGCGGACAGCAACAAGAGCGCAATGAATCTTAATGTGCAAGAGGTCTAATATCAAGACAGTGTGAATCGCTTGAACTTCCCTGAATTCGCAATCAAAAGTTTGATTCCCGAATATGTCGAATTCGCTTGGACTTCTGGGTCTAGCTTTGCTATTCGAGAATTTGAGAAGACATTACGTATATGAAGCTAACATGTGGAGTCAAAGAGACATCGGGAATCACTGAAATTTAAGGCGTATTCGTTTTAGCACACCCCCTGCTGGAACAGAACAATGTCAATGTCGAGAGGAGATCGAAGAACGAGTTCTGATGATAATTCCATCAATCATCCTCGATCTCGACAACCAGAACCCTTGTCTTATCATGAATTGAGACAGCTTTACTCAAATGCGCGTGCAGCCCGAACTGAACTGCAAGAAACTCTCAAAGCAAAAGCACAAGAATTTGAACAGGTTCGCCACTTGTACCTAGAAGAACAGCAGAAGTACGACGAGGCGCGAATTCAATCCCACTCCTATCTGAAGCAATACGAACAGGCTCAGACTCAAGCGACCTCTTACCTGACTCAATTTCAAGAAGCTAAAACTGAAGCTCAGACGAATTTTGTGCTTTACCAAGAAGCTGAGGCTCAGTTTCAATCTCAGTTAGTCTTGTATCAGTCTGAAAAGGCGAGAGGCGATCAGTTGACTATTCGGTTTGAAGAAGTTCAGGCGGAGCGCGATCGCTATTTAGCTCTCTATAACGAGTCTCAAGATGAACTGAAATTTGAACGGCGATCGAAAGCTGGCATTAAAGGCTGGGAAACTCGTCGCAAGCGAGAAAATCAACGATTAAAGCAAGAAATTTCCGAGATGACGGTTTTACTTCGAGATTCGTTAGAGCGCAAAGAAGAAGCTGTGGATAATTTATACGCCGTGGCTGAGCGAATGGATCGAATTCAGCGTTTAGTAGATTCCGTCGATGACGATTCGATCGCGAATCCAGTTGGAATGATTCAAAAATTCCAGCGGATTTGGCAAGCCGTTCGAGAGATTTTGGCAGAGTAGAGAAAAACACATGGATGATAGTTCTGTCGAGATTGTCACGCATCAGGCAACAGCAGGCGATCGCATTCGCAAGATTGCGGATCAGTTGAAGCAGGAGACAAGCTTGCAAATTAAGGCAACATCTCGAATTTTGGCAGCAGCGGCTCAGATTTCCGAAAATCACGATCGCTTAATTGAGGAAGTGGTCGAAATGGTTGAGGAGGATTTAGACCAAGAGTCTCAAGCGGATCGATCGTCAGGGAAACAGGATTCATCCGCTTTGATAGTGAAATCGGAAAGCTCCCTAAATCCCTCAAGTTTGGAGAGCTTAGGGGGCAAAAGCCACTCAAAAGCAAAGGAGCAGGAGAAGATTACAGTTGAGTCCTTAAAACAACAGTTCAAAAAACTAGAGCAAGCAAAAGCACATTTTGGGGTGAAGGCAAACAGTTGGGCACTTCTTGCGGATAAGCTCAATCAGAAAGTTTTGCCAAAATCTGATGAAAGCGTTGTATTGCAACGATTGGACAAGCTTGAGGCTGAGCTAGAAGCATTGCGAACGGATGTCAATCAGTCCCTCAATTTTTTGGCTCAAATCTTGAAAAAGCTCTCTTAAGCTTCTAAACAAGGCTCGATCGTTGCGACCACCGATCGAGCTAACGCATCGTAGTCATATCCGCCTTCTAGCCCAAAGACAATCTTGCGGGTCAGGCTGAGACAATATTTTGTAAACACCTTGTAGTCTTCTGGTTTGAGTGAAACGCCTGCAAGCGGATCAGCCGCATTCGCATCGTATCCCGCACTAATGATCAGCAGATCCGGCTCAAATTCGCTCAGGAATGGCATCACTTTCTGCTGAAACAGCGGTTCATAGTCTTCGATCGTACTTCCCGCCGATACGGGCAAATTCAGCACATTCTGATGAAATCCCTTCTCCGAAGCATCTCCGGTTCTAGGATATTGCGGCGACTCGTGCAGGGAGCAAAATCGGATTCTAGGATTCTTTTCGACGATCGCTTGAGTGCCATTGCCGTGATGCACATCCCAATCGAGAATTGCTACACGATCGCAGTTCTCAAGCGCGTAATGCGCCGCGATCGCAGCATTACTCAGTAAGCAAAATCCCATTCCCAAATCCGCGATCGCGTGGTGTCCGGGCGGACGCGCCATAACAAAACAAGACTGACCCGAAAGCGCTAGATCAACGCCATCCAGCCAAGCATTCACTGCCAAGAGCGCGACTTCATAACTGCGGGGCGAAATCACCGTTTCACCATCGACAAAACCGCCGCCTCGATTTGCGGTGATCCGCACTTGATCGAGATACTGCTGAGAATGCACCGCTTGAACATATGCCATCGGAGATCTCGCTTCTACTGGAGTCGGTAATTGCCAGCGAATTTGAGTCGGAAACGTCGATCGCAATGCTTTCTGAATCGCGGTGAGTCGTCCAGAATTTTCCGGATGAAAATGCCCCGTATCATGCAGCAAAAACTCATCAGAATAGATCACCGGGAACATAGGCAGAGGCGCAGCAATAGACTTAGTTTTTCACTATAGCAACTTATTCTCGCTTTCTCGGTCGTCCTAATGCAGTAATGTACAGAACCGCTTCATCTTCAGGAATACCCAGAACTTCATTCACTTGATCATCAAAAAAGCCCCCAATCCCACTTGCCCCCAATCCTAGATGAATGGCTGCTAAATTCATCCGTTGTCCAAGATGCCCTGCGTCCATATGCAAGTAGCGATAAACTCGATCGCCATATTGCTCGATCGCAGTTCTCAAATCAGCCGTATGAAAGACGATCGCGCTGGCATCTCGCCCTAAATCTTGCCCTAAACAGAGAAAATGAAGTTCGCGGCGGAAGTTTTTAAACCGAATTTGTCGCAGTTCTTGAGCCGTTGGTGCGTAGTAATAGCAACCATCCTCAAGGTCTTGAATGCCAGAAACTGCAATGAACGTTTCCACCAGGCTGAGATCAAAATAATCGGGAGAGCGATCGAAATGTTGCTCAATATAATGCTGAGGTTGATAGGTAAAATCGAGAACTGATCGCAGTTCATCAAGCGTCAACTTTTCGCCTGTAAAAGCGCGAGTCGATCGCCGATGAATTATGGTTTGCTCTAACCCAGCGAGCTTTTGACTCCACTCGATCGGGGGACACTGAGTTGAAACTTTTAAG
>JALOOO010000294.1 GCA_025454375.1 Leptolyngbya sp. Prado105
GGACGGGGTGGTTCGCATTCCTTCGGCATTGGCAATGACGACGGGTTTTCCGCCTTCCATAACTGCCACGACCGAGTTAGTTGTACCGAGGTCAATTCCAACGACTCTACCCATTCGTTTCTCTAACCTTTCACTGTAAAAGAAGGTTTGCTGGATTTATTCTATCTTGCTACTCATACATCGGTTGTTTCGCCTGATCATGAGATTCGCTCGATCGCAGCTTGATTATTTTAGTGAAGTTTGCAGGAATGATGAAAAGAAGCGTGAAAGTGATGTAAGTATGAAGTGGATTTTAGCGTTACTGAGTGTCCTGATCCTAGGTGAAATGGTTCCGGCGCGTGCGGATTGGCGCGATACGGCGGAGATCGTGCTATCAGAGCCACAGCCCAGTTTGATGCGGGTCGTCGTGAATACGAAGGCGCGTCGGGTTTATGTGTATGAAGGCAATGTGGTGACCGCGAGTTTTGCGATCGCGGTCGGTAAGAAAGGCTGGGAAACGCCGCCTGGAGAGTATCAAGTTTTCTCGAAAGAGGTGAATCCAGTGTTTAAGAATTTTAAGACGGGGCGCGTGATTCAACCGGGTTCAGACAATCCATTAGGCGTGAGATGGATTGGATTCTGGTCAGATGGCAAGACGCAGCTTGGATTTCACGGGACAAATCAACCGGAATTGATCGGACAGGCGGTGTCACATGGCTGTATTCGGATGAGGAATAAGGATGTGGTGGCGCTGTTTGAAAAGGTGTCGATCGGAACTCCGGTGATTGTGGAGCCGTAGCAAAATTTATCCCCAATTGATCTGGGATTGCAGCTTCAGCCATTTAATTTAGGCTGAGATAGGAAGAGATTTTTTCTCAGGAACAAGGGGTTCGATCGCGGGTGCAGTTGGCTCGATTGCGGGCGCAAAGTGTTCGTCAATCAGGGTGGCGACATCTTTGGGGTTGAGCTTGGTGTAGCGGGCTTTAGTGGGCATTAAGACGACGGGGACTTTGCCACAGGCTTTCATGCAGCCTGTGCCTTTGAGGGTGACTTGATCGTCCAGACCGCGATCGCTGAGCGCTTTTTCGATCGCACCACAGATAGCTTTGCCGCCTCGTTTCATGCAGCTTGATTTTTGGCAGACGAGAATCGATTGTTTTTTGGGTTTGGGGTGCGAGGTTTGGGGTGCGAGAGTTTGGGGTTTGGGAACTGGAAGTTCGAGTTGGGTGACGGATTCGAGGGGTCTGATCCAGTAGGCTTTGAACTTTAAATCGTTGGTATCGCGATCGAACTCTTGCCAACCCCCGACTTGAATTTGATCTCCGGGCAGGAGGGTCTGAAGCAGACTCGCTCGGGCAAGCTTGGTCACTTTGATGGAATACTCGCCATTTGTCGTTGCAAGGTTGAGGCGCTTGATTTTGTAGCCATCTTTGAAGACATAGCCGAGAAACTTACCCGAAAAACAAAATTCCGTCGATCGTAGGTCTTGAGTCATGATTTTACGGAGAATGCGTCCTAGATTTATTGCGACTAATATGCAATAACCTCTGAAATTAAACATACCCGAATCGCACTCTATTTGCAAATACTTCTCATTAAAATTCCGTTAATAAACTCTACAAAAATAATGAAGCTCTCTCAGTTCGTTAAAATCTAGAGGGCTGAAATGAGTGAATTTGATAAACTAAGCGGTGAGTTCAGAGGCAGTTTTACTCGGCTCTAGGGGCAGAAACAGGGTATAAATTTCACCCTGCTCGGGACGTTCTCGGACGATGAGTTTTCCACCCAATGCCTGAAAAATATTCTTAGTTACAGCGAGATTTAAGCTCAGGCTTCCAGTTTCGGGTTGGAAGACAAGGACTTGCCCGAGCGATTTTAGCAGCGGCATTTGATGCGTTTGGTCGGGGAGTTCGTCTTTTTGCGCCTGGAGTTGGAGTTTGAGTTGGTGTCCGGCGAGGGAGACTTCGACTTGGATAGAACTACCTGCGGGAAGGCTGCGGGCCGATCGCTCAATCAAACTGGTCAAGGCTTGGTCGAGCATCGTCGGATCACTCATGACTGAGGGAATCTGCTGAGGCAAGATCACGTCTAACGTCAGGTTGCGCTGATTGGCTTGTTTTTGCCAGCGGGGAATGCTTTGCTCTAGGACTTCTTCGAGGGAAGTGGTGGCAAGTGAGGAGATTTTTGTCGCAGAGGTTTCGATCTCGACTGCGCGGAAGATTAAGCCGAAGCGATCGATTTGTTCGCTACATTCGCGATCGATGACTTCTAGACGCTTGATGACATCTGCCGGGAGATCGCGGCGTTTTAGCAGGAGGCGGGTGAGGGTGCGGATCGTGGTCAAGGGAGTCCGAACTTCATGTGCGATCGCTTGCAATAACTCGACATCTGCACTTTTTAGGACATCAGCCGCAGGCGTTTGCAGGGGTCTGGGATCACGGATGGTGCGTTTTTCGGGTTCGGGAATCGGGTCGGGAAGATGGCTTAAGACTGCGTGACTAAACTGGGTGATGAGTTTGTAGTTGGGTTCAAGCGGTGGGAAGGTTTCGTAGAGGCGATCGAGCGGTTGCAGTTGTCTGGGATTCATCAGGACAATGCGGAGGCGCAGGAGTTGCCATGCTTTAGCGATCGTTTCTGGATCAAAAGAGAAGAGAAAAGCGGGATTTTTTGCCGAGTCCTCGCCCAGCACCATCAGCAGGCTAAATTCACGGGTAAGCGCAAGGCAGAAGGTTTCGGAAGCAATCGGATCGCCAGGAAATAGAGCCAGTGTATTCGTCGTTTCACCGTCTGAGGTTTCGCAGTTTGATCCGGGAAGTTGGAAGGAGAACCCTGAAAATAGCACATTCGGCGTAAATGTCCAGGCAGTGAGATTCGGCAGAGGTTGGCTAAGAATCGGCAGTGGGGCAGAGTAGAGCGTGCCTTCCGTCGATTTGAGGAGGGATTCTAAAGCCGCGATCGCGCTAAACCATTCGCGCTCTGCTCGAAGTTGCCGCAAAGCGGGACTCGCGGGTTGAGACGATTCTGGAGTTTCGCTGGACAAAATTTCGCTTAGGGTTGGAAAGATCCACTCAGACATATCACGACCGTTGACTGCGACTTATTTAAGAGCGTATCGGTTTTTCTGGCTTAAGGTAGATCGTAGAACCGAACCTGGTTAGATGCAATTGCCGCCGATCTGCGAAATTCTGATGTGAAACCGAATCGAGTTGAGGATTCTAAGATAGAGATACGTTTTGGCGCTTGACTTATGGATTGGCAGGAAATTGCGGGGAATTGGGTTTTGATTCCGGATCGTCCGATCGCGATTGTTCATTTTTTGGGTGGGGCGTTTGTGGCGACGGCTCCGCAGTTGACCTATCGGCGATTGTTGGAATTTCTAGGAGCGCAGGGATATTTAGTCGTCGCGACTCCGTTTGTGAATACATTTGATCATGCAGAGATTGCGAAGTCGGTGTTGGTCAGTTTTGAGCGGGCAATGGAAGGGGTGAGGTCAAAGGTTTCGGTCAGGTATTTGCCGATTTATGGAATGGGGCACAGCATGGGGTGTAAGCTGCATCTGTTGGTTGGCAGTCTGTTTGCGGTGGAGCGTGCAGGAAATGTGCTGATCTCGTTTAATAATTATGCGGCAAAGGATGCTGTGCCTTTAGTCGAGCAGTTTTCGCAGTTTTTGAAGCCGCAGGGCGGGAGCGTTGAGTTTACACCAACGCCGAGTGAGACGACTGGGTTAATCCGCGATCGATATAATGTGCGACGAAATTTGTTGATTAAGTTTGCGGATGATTCGATCGATCAGTCGCTGGGACTGGCGCAGTTACTCGAAGAGAGTTTTCCGGGAATGATTTCGACGCGGCGATTGAAGGGGACTCACGTTACGCCGTTAGGTCCAGATGTGAAGTGGCAAGTCGGCGGTGCATTCACCCCGATCGATGCGATCGCTCAGTGGATGAGACAGGAAGTGTATCGGGAGTTGCGACAGTTGGAGCGCGTCATTTTGCAGTGGCTTGATCCAGTTGGGAAAGTTGGAGGATAGACACTTGTATAAGCATTTGCTTGAATGGAGAGACTTTCATGGAGTTTCTTCACATGCAGAATTTTGGCAGACATCGGCTTTGGTCTGGAGTCGTGACGATCGCATTGTTTAGTGCAGGCTGTACTGCCTCTCAACAAACCGCCCCTTCTCCCGTCGCAACCCCTTCTGTTTCGAGTCCCAGCCCCTTGCCGCCGCCCAATGTTTCTGCGACTCCCCCTTCTCCTCAAGCCTCGATCAGCCCTGAATCAGCCGGAAAAGTCACCTTGGCAGATGGGCGAATCAGTTTTACGCTCCCTGCTGGGTTTACACCCCTCACCCAAGAAGAAATTGCGCTGAAATTCCCTCGAACTGGAAACCCTCCCAGTCATGCCTATGGAAATGCGGAGCGCAATGTGACGATCGCGGTGACATTTTCTCAAGCGAAGCTCACGCCTGCACAATTGCCTGAGTTGAAAGCCGCTTTGCGTCCACAAATTAGCAAGGCAGTGCCCAATTTAGAATGGATTAAAGATGAAATTATTCCGGTGAATAATACACAGTGGGTGCATTACGAATTTGTCAGTCAAGCGATCGATACGAAAGTCCATAATGATGCTTACTTCACGTCATTTGACGGTAGGATGATGGGGTTTAACTTCAATTCAACCGTCGCGAAATGGGACGCAGCAAAAGATGAATTGATGAAAACGCGAGATTCGATCGTGATTCAGTAGGTTGATATCGACGGGACTTTTGATCCCGCCGATGTTTGAGGCTGCGGTTGAATGTGGGTCAGCTTGACTCCTGAAATTGCTCCATTTGAGTCAAGTAAGAGTTCCGCTTCGCAGATTAACGCTGTATCCGAGCAGTTTTGTAGGGGGATTCTGTCGGATCGTTCGGACAGAGTTGGGTTTACTTCTCGGTCTTGATTCAAAATTGTGAGATAACTAAAAGCCGTACTTTCTGAAATCGGTTGATGAAAGGACAGGGTATATTCTGCAAATTCAGTTCCATTGCCTTTCGTGGTTAGACTGCCCTCGCTAAAGGTGTAAATACGAGTCGAGCAGGGAGCCGCAGTACTCAAGCCACAGTCTTGATTAATTTCGAGAACCTGCTTGAAAAATGCAAGGCTGAAGTTTTGATAAATAAAACGATCGTCAGTCGGAATAGCGCGATCGTCCGGTGCTGATTCTGAGACTTTTTGTGTGACTTCACTCAGCATTGATTCACAGGTCTGCTCTCCTGTAATACAGCCATTTGCAATCAGTCCTTCCGCCGAAAGTTGATGAGGTTCAGGGTCTTTGAGGAGTGGTTCTGGACTCGCTTCTAGGACGATGGGCTTGAACAAGTTGTCGGAGTTTTGCAGTTTGAGCGTAGCAGTTCCATCTTCTGCGATCGTAATCGTTCCATCTAATTGTTTGAGGGGTTGAGTGCCAATGAATGGCAGGTCTGAGCGGTTGCTATTTTTTATAGGTTCTGCAAGTTGAGGCTCAGAGCTTGAGAGGTTCTGAGCATAGTGCATCAGATTAGGGTTTGGTCTTGCTTGCACCTGGGGAACTCCAGAAAACGAGGAGTCAGTACATCCAGAAGTCATGAGTCCAAATAGACTAGCAACCGCGACGATCGCAATATTCAAAGAATGATGTTTAATTTTCTCCGAGCGCATACCGTGCAAACCTTTGATTAAAAATGATGTGACTGAAGGCGACCACTCTGAATACTGAGATTTGCTGAAATTGAATTCGTCCAACTTCAGCAAATCTCAGTATTATCCAATAGTGCCGTTCTGGAAATTGTTAAGTTCAGAAATCACTTCTTGC
>JALOOO010000295.1 GCA_025454375.1 Leptolyngbya sp. Prado105
CTGGCTTTGAGGGCGATCTTACCAGGATAGTTACCGAACGCAATCCTGCGGGTTTGCGGCAGTTTCTATCAGCAATGAACTATCAACATTGGGTTCTTACATCGACATCACCTCCAGTTTTTTCTACTGCTTAAACAGGCAGTTGGATTGCTCCTAATCGCAGTCGGACTAAGCCACAAATCGCTAAAATTACCTCTGAATAATTATCTTTTCTCAACCGCACAACTTCTTTGGCAGCCCGGAAGATTTTGAGATGACGCATCAGATGTTCAATCACAATCCGTTCCCCTGCAAAAACGCGATTGGCTTCGATTTGTGGCTCACTGAGTTCCCGTCCTCTCGGCTTCTTGTGCGGCGTGCGCGTGCGATCTGCTCCTTGATAGGCTTTGTCTCCCGCAAAGGTCTGCGTCTGTTGAAACTGAGACTGCTGTTGCCGAAACAAAGTGACATCGGCACTCGGTCCAGGATGGGCAACGGTGACCTCGACAATATCACTGCCATCGGGCAAGCCAATCACCGACTGTTTGTAGGTCGTCTGCTTCTTTTTGCCGGAGTAGTATTGCTTCTGAAGTTCTGAGTCACCCGGACGTTGACGCACCTGCTCGGTACTATCAACAATCAACTCCCACTCCACGAGCATTGCTGTGACGACCGACCAAGCTACCTCGCAATTCTCAAACTCCTCGCACAGACTGGACGGCAACGCTTGGCGCAAAAACTGCACCCAGTAGTGCGTTACGGCATGAGCTTGGCTGGCACTCACCTCAAATGTTAAGCCCAAAATCTCAAACGTTGGGTAGTGTCGCAAGTAGTATAAGCACAACAGGATCTCGGTTTCGCCACTCAGGATCGTTGGACGACCTGCTCCAGCAGCATTGACTCGAATCTTTCGGGCATTCTGTTGGGCAACGGATTCTGTTTCTAACTTTTGGAGATAGACCATTAACAGCGACAATTGTTCATATTCAATCCCCAAAAGTGAGCGACTACGATGCGGAGAAGTCTGGATATAATGAAACAAGTTTTTCATGGATGGTGAGCGGTAAAAATTCCGTTCTACCATCTTTTTTCTGCCTAATTTAATTTTTGAATACGTCTAATCTTGAACTGATCGACCCTCAGTTTCTCAGCTACTACTTCCGCACAAATCAAATTGCTCAACAAGCCCAAGCTTTGTCGAAAGGAGCGGCGGCAATTAGTAAACTCACGCTCAATCCTCCTCAATTTTGGGATTTGACAATTTCCCTTCCACCGCTAGACGAACAAAAGCTAATTGCAGCAAAAATTGAGAAACTAATGGCTAGGTTGGAAGAAGCACAAGAACTGCGATCAAAAGCAATAAAAGCAGCAAAAGTATTACTTACAACTGCTATTACACAAGCTTTAGAAGGAATACCTATAGATGGTCAACTTGCTGATGTCCTTCTTGAAAAACCAAGAAATGGTTGGTCAGCGCGATGTGACAATGTGGAAACAGGAGTCGCAGTCTTATCTTTAGGCGCAGTGACAGGTTTTACTTATCGAAGTCAGGAGTTTAAGAGAACTTCAGAGCCAACAGCGGAAGATGCCCATTATTGGCTTCAAGAAGGAGACCTTTTAATCACTCGAAGCAATACTCCAGAGTTAGTAGGTCATGCCGCTATTTATGATGGTTTTCCTAGTCCTTGTATTTATCCTGATTTAATGATGCGCTTAGCAATCAATGAAAAACGAGCGAGTAAGAAATTCATTCACTACTGGCTTAGAAGCATTTTTGTTAGAGACTATATCTTCAGGTCAGCAAAAGGGACTAGCCCAACTATGAAGAAAATTACACAAGGAACTGTAATGAGCATTCCTTTCCCTAGCAGCCTCTCTCCAGCAAGACAACGCTGTATTATCAAACA
The DNA here is from genome assembly GCA_025454375.1 of Leptolyngbya sp. Prado105. Classification (GTDB taxonomy): domain Bacteria; phylum Cyanobacteriota; class Cyanobacteriia; order Leptolyngbyales; family Leptolyngbyaceae; genus Leptolyngbya. The sequence continues at coordinate 1,887 of JALOOO010000295.1, forward strand.
GCTTGATGATTTACAAGTCAAAGTAGATATGTTCAAACAATTACAATTTGAGACAGAAACAGAACTTAATGCTTTATTACCCTCCATCTTAAATAAAGCCTTTAAGGGAGAACTATAGGGTGATATAGTAGCCTCTTCTTAATCTGATTGACGGAGAATGAGCGCCCTATCAAGCGGATGATTTCAGAATCCAGATTTGATCAAGATCATAAAAATCCCCTCGTTGCTCAAGCCCAAAACCATTTAACAACAACGCCAACCAAACCTGCACCAACGGCATCGAGATCGATCGCTGAAGCATCACCAAAGAAACCGCCCGATCGCGGACTCGTGTAGCGGAGCTATCGTGCTGACTCAACCACGCTTCGATCTCATTTCCCCACTTAGAAACGTCCTCATTATGCGCGATCGCCATTGCTTCCTGATAAGCAATTTCTGGATCAATCACTTCGATTACCTCATTCAATGCTTCAATCAATCGCGCTGGCTCCACCTCTGCCACAATCGACTGTGACGCATCCATACGACTCAGTTCAGGCAGCTTACGCGGCAAACTCACCAACGGCTCAACATACTCATCAAACTCAATCTGCATCGTTTGCCGCACATATTGATCAAACGCATCCTCACGCATGACCGGACCTTCATCGCTCGCCGTCGCCATCAACTCCTCAAACGCCAATTGCGATCGCGCTTCAAACACTGCGGTAATTTGAGCGATCGCTTCCCCTGCCACGCTCAACTGTCCCGCGCATTCCAAATCCACGATCGATGCCTCCACCTCCTGCCACAGTTGCTCCAAATCCGCCGCTTCAGGCGTTTGAACTGCCGCCTGCAACACATCCCACAGCGGTAACTCAAGCTGTCTCATCGCATCACCAATGGGTCATGAATACAAGGACGAACCGGGCACAAATGCGGATCAAGCCGCTCCAAACTGGCAAACTTACGAATCCCGTATTCCTCATTCAGCAGCTTCAGTAATTTACGAACATAACCATGAATTTGGCTCGGAACCATCCCAACACAATGAATTGGAGGCACGATCGCAATCTGTTCCTGTCCTTGCCACACTTGCACCGCGACTGCATGAACCGGAGTATCTCCACCCGATGCGCGATACACCACCAACACGGCATAGTAGAGATAAGCAAATTCTGGAATCTCAACTTCTAGCGTCTTTAACACCGATTCTTGGCGAGTTCGATTGCGCTGTTGATTTTTACGATCGCGATGCCGCGCATACGAGCGCCGACTATAGCAAACCTTCGGATTCCAACACCCATCCCCTTCTGTCCCATGTAAAACCTGTGCCTGTGCCGCATCCAGAATCGCGCACTTTTGGCACTTTAAGGGAATCGACTTCGCCACTACTGCCCCCGCACCGATGCTAATACCTTGTCTACCCACTGTTGCTTTGCAGGCGACAATTTCGGCGGCGGTAAAGGTTGCCGATAGTCAATCCGATACTGATAGCCTGCTCGATCGTAAATACCGCGAAAAATCGCTTGCAAATCGACCTCAATTTCATCATCCTCCGGCTTCAGCGGCAAAGGAAACTGAGGCAATGGTTCTGTTAAGTCAAAACCGTAGAGTGTTGCTGCCGGACGCTGTTCGCTGCGACTCACGACAATGCGATAATCCCAACTTGTTCCCCCTCGCAGGGGTAGCGGCGAATAAGCGCGTAACAAATCAATTTCAATCAGGTGAGCCGGACTACTCAAAACGCGCTGCCGCTTTTCTTCATACGCTAATCGCCCCGTTCCAGCCCGTTTGTTCTTCGGTGAAAGCACCTCAATCACGGTGATTACTGCATCGGTTCCCAATTCTCGCACTTCCAAAAAGCGCTCTTTCAGTTCCAGCCCCATTGGAATTTCAACTTGTTGTGGGCGATTTTGGGTTGCGACTCCAGAAGCTTCAACCCCCTCAGTTTCTGGAAGAACTTGAAATTCACTCGACTCGGAAATCACGAGGTCAGGAATTCCGATCAGCAACTCACTGTCCGTTTCATCCCGATAGGTGCGCGTTTCGATTTCGATGTAATACTTGGGCAAAATTTGGGGTGCGATCGTATCTGCGATCGCCACCATCAAGCGACCGTGAAACGACGACCAGAACACGCCATATTCCAAATAAGGGTTCATACCAGGGAAGGGTGAAAGCATCGCTTGACCTTAATGGATAGCAATAAACGGTGGTCTTAAGTCTGGCTGATGTAGTCCTAGAATACCGCAATTTTTTCTCTTTCGATTTCTAGCTTGTCTTAGAGACTTCTTAGCACAAATAATAGTAATTATTTGGGATTAAGTCTAGTGAGACTCATAGTGAGTGATATGATTAAAGCGATCGCGCTTCTGATTCGACTCAAATCGCCCGGAATTGCGATCGCATTATCGTTTTGAGGCTTTGTCATGCCACGCCCGGAATTGCGATCGCATTATCGTTTTGAGGCTTTGTCATGCCACGTGTGGTTTAAAGCATAAAGTGAGCAAACCGCTCAACTTATGCTTTAAATCCAGTTGCTCACTTTATGCTTGAAATTAGTGGGAGTGTTGATAGACAGGCGTTTCTACAACTTGAACGTCTATGTCCTAAATTTGAACCAAGATTGTAAAAAGCTGGAAAGTCCTTCAACATGGACGTTTGCGGCAATTCAAGTGGTTTTGAAAGTTTGCTCACTTTATGCCTTAAAACAGGAGTTTCGCTCACTTTATAGTTGAAATTCGGTGCATTGCCACGATCGGCGCGATCGAAAAATCTACTTTTCACGTCTTTGGATGCTCAACTTATCCCTGAAAAATTACTCAAGTTATGGTTGAACTCACACCACGCCGTGAAATTCCAACTCCCCAATTGCAGTTTCTAAGCGATTTACCAGAAGAACGTTCAAAGCAGGCAGCCGAGCCTGTTGAAATACGATCGCTCCCTGTTGAAATACGATCGCTCAGAATTGAAGAGTTTCTTCAAGCGCGATCGCTCTCTCCCAATAGCAAAAAAGCCTATCTTCAAGATTTGCAGCGCTTTCTCAACTGGAGCGATAAGAGTTGGGGTACAGTGACCCGACGTGATGTTGCCTTATTCAAGACGCACTTAATTAATCAAAACCTTGCGCCTGCAACTGTGAATCGATCGCTGACCACGTTGGGCAATTTTTTTGGATGGATGCTGGAATCAGATCATGTGACAAAAGATCCGACAACCGCGATCGATCTACTGCCCCTGCCAGAACCCGAAGCCAAAGATCTGTCGTATGAAGAAGTCTGCCGGATTTATGCGATCGCTCAAAGCCGTAGCCACCCGGAACGCGATATTGCACTTATTTCAGTCTTACTGCATGGATTGAGAGCCGGAGAAGTCTCTGCCCTTGATGTCGGAGATTTTGACAAAACCCGCCTGCACATCCGCAAAGGCAAAAGCGACAGTAAAGGTAGAGTTCCGCTCAAAGCCCAAGCAGTGAATGATCTAAACCGCTATATAACCTGGCGAAAGGAGCGGGGCGAAGTCATCGAAGCCAGTAGTCCCTTATTTTTATCATGTTCGCGTCGCAGTCGAGGCTCTCGTTTAACCTACTGGGGAATTCGTGACGTAATGGACGCGATTCGAGAAGCCACGCAAATCGACCTCAACGCACATCGATTTCGCCATACCTTTGCCACGGATTTGGCATTACGGGGAATCGATTCACAGCATGGTATGACACTGACGCGCCACAAATCACCACAGTCATATAAAATCTATACAAAACGGGCACAACAATTGGCAGCCGAACGCGCTTTCTATGAGGTAGTTGGAGAAGCCAATCCACAAGACGAAGCAAGTGAGCCGTTGACTGAATAGTACATCGTTTCACAGTTACTCATCATTTTCAACCTTGGCAATATACGCTTCGATCGCTGACAGCCAAGATGCAACTTTCTTTTCGTGCTTTGCATTCTGTAAAATCTTACTTCGTGTAAGTCGCTGCTTCAGATTTCCAAGCCGTTCCGGTAATGGTAAATCAATTTGTACAGAAGTTTCAGAGGATTGAGATGGAGACTTCTTGCTATCTCGAATTTGATCGCGAATCATCCGAATTGACCAATCTTGCTCAATTGCTTGAGTCAATAATTGAGATCGCTCCTGATCATCTTTGAGTCCTGCGATCGCTCTGGCTTTGGTGTATGGCAGTTTCCCTTGGTGGAGAGCATCTAGAATATCAGACGGCAGATTCAGTAGCGGCAAGTAGTTTGCGCGAAAACTATCGGGTGTAATCCGTCCTGGTAGTTCCTCAAACAACGCAACGAGTTTCTGCCATTGCTCACTACGAATAACGTTATTCGTATCCTGCTTGCGTTGATTAGCGGCTCGATCTAGCAACTGTCGAACTTCATTTGGAGACACGCCTAATCGCGCAGCCGCAAGCTCCAGAATTGCTTCAGTCTTCTCGATCGCGTTCAAGTCTTCTCGAAGCAAATTTTCAGCGATCGCAAGCTCTCTGGCTTCGTCGTCTGGAATCGCATCTACGAATGCTAGAACGGTTTCAAACCCTGCCTGAGTATGTGCGATCGTGCGAGATTCGCCAAACACAAACTCATACTCATCCGTGTTCGGAAGCGGACGAACTAAAATTGCGGTTTTTGGATGAGTTCCACGTTCACGGTATCGGCGAAACTTAGCCGCCATTTTCTCGATTTTGTCAGGGTTAAAAAACGTTCTCGGTTGAAACGGAGAGCGATGAATCTTGGAGATTTCGATTACTTGCACCAAACCGAATGCTTCACGACCAGTTTGGGTAAACGCCTCACTACCAATCTGGGTAGGAGTATTCGGAATAGCATCATTTGAAGGTTCATCAACAATCAAACTCTGTAACGCATCTAAGCGGCTACGCATGACACTATCTCCTTGAACACTGCCTGATAATCTGACCACGCTACTTTAGCCTTAGCATCACCACGAACCTGAAAAACTGGAATGCCTTCGAGAAAAGCTTTGTCGTAGGCTTTATAAAAGCGAATTCTTCCGTTGAATAATGGAATGTCCTGCGCTTTCAGCCACGATCGAGCATCTGCTTCATCAGACGATTTATAATTTGTGGGAACCTTTGTTAATAAAACTCTATGCTTGGTGCTGCCTAGTTTTTGTAATACTCGCGCAGTTTCTGCGGTCACTCTCAAGTCATCGCCACTGGGAGAAGACGGTAAAACAATCAAATTAGCAGCATTTAACAAAGCGTTGAGATCTTCAGGCTCTGGACGTGCTTTTGTATCTGTAACAATATGCTGAAACTGCCCCTGAAACCCGATCATCTCAATCTCAGTCAAAACCTTAAATGGAAAAGTCGAGTCTGATCGTCCCGCCCAAGCCCGCGAAGACCGATTTGGATCTGCATCAATCAGTCCAGTTGAACCGACGTTAGAAAGTTGGTAAGCAATATGGATCGCGCTGGTTGTCTTGGCAACTCCACCTTTTGAATTTACGATCGCAATGATCATGATTTTTGCAAATCCTGAAAGTGATTTAACTATAGAGGACTTTTGTAGAATTTGATCACTTTTGAGAAAAAACAAAGTACGAATAACGTTATCCGTAAGGAGCAAGTCTTTGTCATTCAAGAATTTGTTCGAGAAAGAGTGGTAGGGCGAGAATACTTACGAACTAGCGATAATCCCTTTGTCGATCTGATGGAGTATACAAGTCACTGCTTTCTGAAATTCACAGAACTTCAACTTAGATGTAGAACTTGAAGTTTGGTCGTCGCTCAGAAACAGCAGGGTTAGAAACAAGAATTTTGCAAACAGCATTAGAGAAGCCAACTGTACTGGGTTGAGATTCTCCTAAGCGGCAAGCATTGTGGTTCAACTTTTTTAAACCAAAAATATCCTGAGCAACCCGCTCGGTACAAGCCTGTATATGCTGAGTGTCAATTTGTGGCTACTCTTTATTTATGGTGAATTTGGAGCAAGGTTTTTACCAATGTATCGACTTTTTAGTTTTCCATCTTCGCGCCAATAGGCATACCAATACGGTCCATGAAGTTCTGCATTTTCGCCTACACACTTACAATTCGGTTTTCCACAACGAACTCGCTCTAACTGATAAAGTCGATCGTCAACTCGCTGCACTTGCAAAATTTCTCGACCCTTTCGAGGAGGTAGCGCTAAAGGCTCTGTTTGCTGCTCTAGCTCTTGAATCACTGATGATAATTCGCGCTGCAAATCTCTTGCCTGTTCCAAAGTGAGCCGATGAAGGGCGGTACGAAGCTGAGACAGCGATAGTGATCTTGGCATACGTCTTATGTACAAAGCGATAAAGTCTTATGTACAAATGCAATATTCAGGAAAGATTTACATAAGAACAGCAGAAGCGTACATAAGAATAACCTTGTCTATTTTAGAGCGATCGCGCCCCCAATCGTCGCCATTTGTCACAAATTTTTCTTATGTACAGATATGAATCAACGTTGTACATAAGAAAAGATTAGGATTTCATGCCAGTATTCATTTCGCGCACACTTGACTCTACAGAATGCACGTAGAAAACACTTGAAAACCCTGAGTTATAGCCCTACGCGGTCACGTTAGGACAGTTTTTGAATGCTGCATCGACGCACTCTCGAAAGCTATCAAATTCATCCCATCGTTGCCGCATCCAGTTCTTGAGCACAAACCACCAGTTTTCAATGGCATTTAAGTCTGGCGAGTAAGGCGGTAGATACCAAATTTCACACCCGACTTCTGCGGCGAGTTCTTCAATCACTTGCGATCGATGGAAGCTGGCATTGTCGATGAACACTACGTCTTGAGGATGCAGATGCGGAAGCAAGCAAATCTCAAACCAAGTTTCAAACAAACTGCGGTTACATGAGCCTTCAAAGGTCATTGGGGCAAACAGCACTTTCTCTCTTAATGCTGCAATCCAACTGACTCGCTCGGTGCGTTTGCCGGATTTTAGAGCATAAAAGCGTTGTCCAATCTCGCTGTAGCCATAGGCGTACTCGTCTCGATTATCGGTTCCCGCTTCATCGACGAAGATACACTGTTGCGGCAACTTGGTCTTCAGTTGTGCGATGAACTTGCTTCGCTTGTCTTCATCGCGTTCGCGATAGCCGTAGGTCTTTTTTTACGACTGAATCCGATCTTGCGTAACGCATCACTAATGTTTTGCTGCGTCACGCCTCCGCCCCACAAGCCAGCGCGTTGCGCTTGAGTTTTATCGCCATGTTGTTCGACGAACGAGCGAAAGCGTTCCCAGTCCGTAATTTTATGCCGACTGCCTTGTTGGTAGTGAGTGATGGCTTGGCACGTTCCCGTTTCAGATTTGCGTTGCAGCCACAGATTCAGGGTATTGCGACTGATGTTAAATATGCGACTCACCTCGGTCTTACGTTCACCACGCTCGACGGCTGCAATTGCTTTTTGGCGCAAATCGTCACTATAGGGCGCTCCCATTCCGGTTACTAGAACTCTTCCTTTATGTCCTAACACATTTTCGTAGGGCTATATCATGGACAAACACCATTTCTTTGTCTTATGTACAACGTTCTATAAATTGAATGTACATAAGAAAATCTTTAGGCGCTATCCGATTTTCAAAGTGTTAGCTTGCTCCATCCAGATCAAGTTCAGTCTGTTCAGAAGTAATACGGGTGTCTGATGGAATTGCGTTCAGCTTCATCTCTAGCTGTTCAACCGAGGGCAAACTTTCTTGAAGTTGTTGAGGCAATCGATGGGTTGAGACTGCGATCGGAGTGTTGAGATTACGAAGCGCGTATTCTGCTTTTGTCTTACTCTTCGATTTACATAAGATAATCCCGATCGTCGGTTGATCATCGGGATGGCGCAACAAGTCATCCACGGCAGAAACATAGAAGTTCATCTTGCCTGTAAATTCTGGTTGAAACTCGCCCATTTTCAAATCGATCACGATGAAGCAGCGAAGTTTCAAATGATAAAACAACAAGTCGAGGTAATAACTTTCACCATCTACCTCTAAGTGATACTGGCTGCCCACAAATGAAAAGCCAACCCCTAACTCTAAAAGAAAATCTCGGATATGTGTCACTAATCCTTGCTCTAGCTCGCGTTCTTGAGCGTTTTCGCTCAACGATAAAAAGTCAAGATGGTCGGGTAGGAGGGCATACGTCACCGTATCCCTCCCCCCAAAGAACCGGACTTGACAGTTCACCCATCATCCGGCTCAAGCCTTCGCCCATACGCATGTCGGTGGTTATGGCAGGCTTTATGAACTAGCTCCAGATTGAGCAATTCATTTCCACCACCTTCTTTAACCGACCGTATATGATGCGTTTGCAGTGTTTCGCCGTTGAACAGATGTTCACCACACACCGCACATTTCCACCGCTGGCTCTGGGCAATGTAATAGAGCTTTGAGCCACGTGCTAGCAGTATCTTTCCCATCCCGGTTCGACGTTTCTGCCAGTACTCGGAGAGGGTTGGATCATCTGGGGAGAACGTGCCCTTGACCCGGATGTGACGGGTAATCGGCGTGTCATAGACTTGGGTAAGGGCAAAAGTATGCTCCTTGCCATCCCGCTCTTGCGCCGTAGTTGCAAAAATCCAGCTTTGACCGTTGAGGGTCTTAAAGTATTTCTTTGCAATCCATCGTTTGCTTTTGTTGCGGTGTCGTCTACATGCCCATTTCCAGAGGGCTT
>JALOOO010000296.1 GCA_025454375.1 Leptolyngbya sp. Prado105
GAGGACGACGAAGCCCCCGAGATTCTGTCTACCAGTCTGACCTTGTTTACCCTCCAACTGAGACAGGGTGAATTGGCGAAACGGTTTGGGGTAGCCCAACAATCCCTCACCTATCAGCGCTCCAAACCCAGCTTTACGCAATGGAGCCGCAGCCAAGACCCAGAAGGCATTGCCTGGAATTTTGAGCCGGTCGAAAAATACTTCTACCCCGTAGAAGCGATCGCGAAAAGCGTGCGCTAGCACAACAGGGGGCATTGCTGGGATTGCCCCCTTTCTCCTTCTTTTGAGGGAGTGGGGAGTAGGGAGTAGGGGAAGGGCGAAAGGGGAAAGGGGAAAGGGGAAAGGGGAAAGGTAGGTTTTTCCCCACCTCCCCACCTCCCTACCTCCCTATCTCCCCACCTCCCCATCCCCCCACTCCCTACTCCCCACTCCCCACTCCCTACTCCCCACTCCCCCCACCCATGTTCCACAGAATTCTAGTCGCTTTGGATAATTCGGAAACGAGTCGGGCAGTTTTTGAGAAAGCGTTAGAGATCGCCGGGGCGACTCAGGCTCATTTGATGTTGCTGCATGTTTTGACGGATGAGGAGGTGGGATACCCCGATCAGAGCGATCTTGATAGGCAGATTGAGCAGTGGCAGAACTGTCGGCAAAAAGGCTCAGAGTTGTTGCGATCGCGACAGGCTTTATCTGAAAAGTTGGGTATCCAAACCGAAATGACGGAGATTACTGGAGCGGCTCCGCGTGAGATTTGTGACTGTGCTGAAACCTGGCAGGCTGATTTGATTGTCATGGGGCATCACGATTTATCGGGCATTCAACGTTTTATTCGCGGTAGCGTCAGTAATTATGTGATGCACTATGCCTCTTGCTCGGTTATGACCGTGCAAATTTAGAGATATTTTTCGTGACCGAATTGGTTCTTTTTCTATTTTACTTTCTTCCATTCTATCACTTGAGGAGAAAATTATGATTAGCAAAATTTTAGTGGCGATTCACCGCAATGATGGCGTTAATCGACAGGTGTTTGAGGAAGCGCTAGATCTGGCAAAAGCGACTAAGGCTAGCCTCAAGCTGCTGCATGTGATTGCGGTGGATGACCATGATAGTCCTGGGATTTTGGCGTTGATTAACACACCTGAAAATCGGCACCGCTGGGAAGAGTTTGAGAAGCCTGGGTTGACCTTGCTGCGGACTTTGGCAGAAGAGGCGATCGCAGCCCAAGTGCCCACCGAATACGCTCAGATTCTGGGTCGTCCCAGCCATCTGATCTGTGAGACAGCAACGGCCTGGAATGCGGATCTGATTATGATGGGGCGGCGAGGGATTTCAGGGATGACGGAGTTGCTGCTGGGTAGTGTCAGTAACTATGTTTCTCACTATGCTCCTTGTTCGGTGATGGTCGTTCAAGGAAAGAGCCATGAGGCAAAAGGTGCGGCTCGACCGGAGACGGTGGCTGCAACTCGGTGATTGATTTTTATTGATTTTTGCGGACTCAGATTCAACCCCTACTCAAGGCGATCGCCATGTCACTTACGAAGCCTGACCAACCCAAAAGAGCATCGGGGCAAAACGCAGTTCACGGGTCAGATCCGGCTCGAACTTCCCGTTTTATGTCGCGCAAAGATGCCATTCTGCTGCGAATGCTCGTCTTTGTTCCGATTTGTTTAATTCTCCATCATCTCAATGTCAATCCTGTCATTGTCTTTATCTCGGCGGGATTGGCGATCGTGCCTCTGGCAGCCTGGACTGCAAACTTCACCGAAGCTATCTCAACCCACATTGGCCCCACGCTAGGCGGCTTACTCAATGCTACGTTTGGCAATGCGACAGAAATGATTGTGTCGGTGGTGGCGCTCCAGGCGGGGCTGATTGAAGTGGTGAAAGCGAGTTTGATGGGTTCAATGATCGCCAACCTGTTGCTAGGGTTGGGAATCGCGCTATTCCTAGGCGGTTTAAACCAACGCAAAACAGCTTCCTACGATACGACCGAAAAACTCTCCACAGTGGCGCGGGTGAATGCGTCTTTGTTGAATTTGGTGGTTGTGTTTTTGCTGGCTCCAACGGCGATCGAATTTACCTCAGCCGCCCTCTATAGCGAAACCACGAATAAGTTTTCTTTTGTGGCTTCTGCTCTGTTGTTGGCGGGTTATATTTTGATGCTGTTGTTTTCCATGAAAACCCATAGTCATCTCTATGGTTTGGATGAAGACGCAGAACCTGAGAGCTATGGCAGTGAAGCACGAGGCATGTATAGCCTGAAGCTGCATGTTGGGCTGCTGATGTTAACGACGGTGGTGTTGGTTTTTGTGTCGGAAGTTTTGGTGGGGAGCTTGAGTGAGGCGATCGCCACCACGGGCATGACGGGACTGTTCACTGGGGTAATTCTGATTCCTATCTTTGGAGCAGCCGTGGAAATTATCACCTGTGGGATCTGTGGTATTAAACAGAAAGTGAACTTAGCGTCTTCAGTGGCGATCGGATCTAGTTTACAGATTGCGATGTTTGTCACACCGATTCTCGTCTTTGCCGGATATCTGTTGGGCAAACCGATGAATTTAGACTTCGACAATTTCACGGTCTTAGGACTGGGCATCACCATTCTCATGACTAACTCTGTTCGCGCTGATAGCCGTGCCAATTGGTTAGAAGGTATTCTTCTTCTTATGACCTATGTGATGTTGGCAGCGGCTTTCTTTTTGCATCCTGAGATTACTGGATAGGTGGATGGATAGGTGGGTGGTTTAACGGAACCCTCCCCCTAAGCCCAAGAAATGCTGTCCTGGCCGCATTCTAGATTCTGATTGACTGACAGATCTCTCGAAATTCCAAAAATTGTAGATTGGATGGAACGCAGCGTGACTGAGATCTTGCACCTGTCTCATGAGTCATTGCCAGACTCGCCCGCGAATGAATTGCGGGCTAATCGATAAAACCCATTAAAATGGGTTGAAAAGCCTGTCTAAAGAGCTATCCAGCCTCCGCAGTCCATTTCAATGGACTTTGGCTGATAGCCCGTGATTCATCTACGGGCGGGCTGGAAACGAAGCCGTTCCAAGCACTTGAGATTCAGCATCAGCAGCGGATTCTTGCAACTGTGCAAGATCTGAGTTTACATTCTTATCGACGGAATAATGAGGGCATCTAAGCTAAACTCGATACTTCTCTCAAAAGGAGTAACCGACTCTATGTCAATAGGTAGGAGAATTACTTGAATGATTACGTCCTAAAGTGCTTGTCTAAGGCAGCAAAAACCATTCTACTAAACTTATGTTCTCTCAAGGTGGAATCAACTGTAGAAGCCGACGTTTTCGTTTATTGCTGGGATGGGCAATCATCTTACCCATTATTTTTTCCCTGTCAGATTCATCCAGTTTAGCTTATCAAGGAACTCTGTTTCCGTTGGATCAAGTGCCCTGGCATAGATCATCTGGGTTACAATTGGGTCTAGCTGGTTTCTGTGTGGTAGTGTTTCTGTCTGCTGCTTTTGTTTGGCCGATCTGCCCGATCATCTATCGTCTTAGAGGAAAGCAAATTCGCATGACCGCTCGATTCACAGAGGCTTGGTCTTTTGCTGGTTTAATCAGTATGTTGAACTTAGCCTTCTTGTGTACTCTTTTTTCGTCCGTTAGACTGAGTCGATTGTTTGAGATAGGCGATATATTGTCTTCTCTGCTGTTTGCGATACAGTGTATTCCACTGATAACTGCTTTCCTCACTCTTGGCCTACTCTTTGTTGTGGTATTTGTCTGGAAAAACCACTGCTGGTCGATGTCAAGAAAGTTGCACTATTGCCTCGGCAATGAAAGTGAATGCATTGGCCCTCACCCTAAATCCCTCTCCCTAGGGAGAGGGACTTCAATCCGGCTCCCCTTCTCCCTAGGAGAGGGACTTCAATCCGGCTCCCCTTCTCCCTAGGGAGAAGGGGTTGGGGATGAGGGCGGCTCGGATGCATTCTCTATAATTGCCAAGGCAATATTCCCTGATTGCGGTGGCGGCGATCGCTTTTATTCCAATCTCAGCAGATTTGAATCTTTTGAACTTTTGAAGCTTCTTGTCAGTTCCTTGATGAGTCAGTTTCATTATTCATCTGTCTGTGTTTTGTGTCTCTGCGCTTTGGATCTCTGTGCTTTGAATTTCTGTGCTTTGAATTTCTTTGTTGTGTTAACGTTTCCAAATTGGAGGATTTGAATCATGAAATCAACCTTGCTAAAGTCGATGAGTGCTGCTGTTTTGGCGATCGGGATTGCCACAGTCCCAGATACATTGCCTGCATCGGCTCAAACAACGGCTCAAACAACGACTGCTACAACTCCTGTCGTTGCAACTTACGAAGATGACAATAATGGGTTTCCCTGGGGATTGTTGGGGCTACTGGGTCTGATCGGTTTGGCTGGTCTAGGGGGAAACAAAGATCGGGAAGTGACTGCTTATCGCGATCCTAACCGTTAATTTCTGATTAAAGGGAATATGCTGAGAAAAGCGTGATCTAGAGCATCCAGCCCTGGATCACGCTTTTATGCTAGTTTTTTTCCAGGAGAGAGAATCCCAGATTTGTGGTGGCTCCGTCACACACGAATCTGGGATTCTCTTTACTAAGGATCGCTTTGTAGAAATCCCTTTATTGGTCATGGGTAAACCGACCAATACTACTTCTTAAGCCGTACAACCTATTCCTGTGGGTTCATCTCTAGTGCTGGCTTTGGTTTTCCACTGTTTCTCCACCATTTAATATTACTTTGAAGATGTACGGGTTCAATTCTAATTATGGAATGAGCCGTGACATCTGGACTCAATTGCATCTGCCATACCGCCCACAATCTAAATGAATCTCACAATCCAAAAGGGAATTGCAACTTGAGTATGGACTTGAGATTACTAGATGATGTGAAAGTGGAACATGGAAGACAGACTGAACTAGTGATTTGCGAGGTTTCTCCATCGCTATAGTAGAGGCCGCAGCAGCAAGGATAGTTTTGTTGTAATACGGACTGTAATGCGATGAATAATCCTCACAAGTTACAGATCAATCAAAGACTGCGTTTCAATCTGGAGATTTCAGGAACTTTATCAGGAGAAACATCATGATGAATCGTTATTGGGTTAAAAAAATTGCTCCTTGGCTGGTTGCCGGAGTTCTTGCTTTTGGGGCTGCTGCTTGTGAGACTGGGTACGAAGGGGTTGGAGAGAGAGAAGGAGTTGAAGAACTGGATGAAGGTATTGGTGATGAAGAGTTGGGGGATGATTAGGGTGTAATGTTGTTGAATTCGATAGTAGAATGCCATGACTTTTCGTGGAGCAGTCAGGATGATCCCCTTGAGCCAGGGAATACCTGGCAGATTGCGGCAGGCAACATGCCTGCTCCATGTTTTTTCCCTTAGCAGTTCTTCCCGTTAGATGTTTACCCTTTAGATGTTTATCCTTTAGCTGAAAGCGGAGATGAAATTTGTATTACTGAATCGATTGCTACAGGGACGGTTACGACCTAAAAAATGGATGTCCCACCTCAGCAGCAGAGCGAATTTCTTTGTCCTATGGGGTGATACGGCAGTCTATCCCCCTGAATGATCTTGAGAACTACGCCAACAAGGGTAACTTGAATGGAAGCGCATTTGCCTTTGTACCGATGTTTATGCCGGAACAATCGAGCCAATTGCAACAGATTTTAACTACTCCTATTCCATTCAACGATGAACAGGTTAAAACATTCCTAAACACGTCAGTAGGCGAGCAGATTGTCTATGATTTAGCTGCTTTAATTGACCAAGATGTGTCTCAGGCCAGGATCTCTGCTATTCAAGTTGCATTGGTTCGAGCGACTGCTGCACCCAATGGATTGACGCTGTTGAGTGTCTTACGACAGTTTCCTGGAGAATCTGTTGAGATTAATTTAGCTCATAGTTTGAGAATCATCAGAGTCTGGAAAGCTCTAGTGGAACGAACGAACAAAGCGGTCGGTCAGGTCAGCCAGCAGGCCAAGTGGGAAGCTACTGAAACACCTCTCCCCAAGTTTTTTCCTTGGGAAGACTTGCAGCAGCAAGGACAGTTTCAATGGGAGTATCAAACTTTGAATTTGCACGATCGCAGCCGCGATCGCTCTTTCCTGGTTGATCTCTATCTCCCCGTGGCACAAACTGCGGTGCAAACTCCTCGTCCAGTGATCGTCATTTCCCATGGGCTCGGCTCTGATCGTGCGACTTTAGCTTACCTGGCTCAGCATTTAGCATCCTATGGGTTTGCGATCGCTATTCCAGAGCATCCGGGCAGCAACTGGCAACAGATTCAGGCTCTGCTCACTGGACAAGCAAATGACTTAGCCCCTCCCCGTGAATTTATCGATCGCCCCTTAGATATCAGTTATTTGCTGGATGAACTAGAGCATCTGTCTCAGCCCAATCAGCGGTTACAGGGGCGGTTACACATGCAGCAAGTGGGCGTTGTTGGGCAATCCTTTGGAGGATATACGGCCTTGGCACTAGCGGGTGCAAAACCCCGTTTTGAACAACTTCATTCCAGTTGCTCGAATAGCTACATGGCATTTAATCCCTCGCTGTTGCTTCAATGTCAGGCACGAGCTTTACCGCAATTGGCGACCTCGCTAGGTGATCCAAGGGTAAAGGCGGCGATCGCAATCAATCCTATTGGTAGCCGAGTTTTTGGTCGAACCAGTCTGAGCCAGATTCAAGTTCCCATTCTGATGGTGGCCGGAAGCGAGGATATTTTGGCTCCTGTCCTATTGGAGCAGATTCGCCCATTTAGCTGGTTAGAAACCTCCCACAAGTATCTCGCTCTGATTAATGGAGGAACTCACTTTTCCAGTATTACACCTGTCAAAAATCCAGATTTTCTACCCCTCTGGGGTTCAAATTCGGAAACGGTCCGCAATTACATTGTCACCCTTAGCACTGCGTTCTTTCAGACGCATGTTAACCATCATTCCCACCTTCAGCCTTATCTGAGTGCAGCCTACGCTGAAACCATGAGCCGAGATTCCTTATCTTTTGGGTTGGTGCGATCGCTGAATCAGAAATCGCTAAACCAAAGGTCTGTGAGCTTTCCAAGTCCAAATCTACTCTTTGCAGTTGGTGCTGGCACACCAGTGCTGAGTGTGATCTGTTGGATGAGAATTCGCAACCGTGCCGCGCATTAGTTAGCACCATCCAGTAAACACCGTCCAGTCAGCACCGTCTACTTATCTCTCTGTGAACCATTACCCTCTCTGTGAACCGTTACCACAGATTGATTACAGATTGATTGTAAGTAGATTGAATGTAAGAAGGTTGATTGTAAACAGATTGATTGTAAATAGGTTGATTGTAAACAGATTGATTGTAAATAATTGGAGTGTATCTCATGAAAACGAACTCAAGCTATTCTCAAACTCGTGATGTGAACCTGTTTCGGAGCCATTCTTCGAGTCGCTATTCTTGGAGAACTAAGGGGGCAATTGGTTTGTCGCTGTTTCTAACGCTTCTGGTTTCTGCTTGTGAGACACCGGAGCGCCAAGCCGCAGTTCCCGGAGCAGGCAATGTTCAAACCGAGGATGTCGTCAACAATACGGCTCAGCTTGTAGGGCAAACCGTGACGGTGAGGAGTGAGCCGATTCAAAAGATTAGCCCCTATACCTTCACGATCGCCGATCAGCAGTTCTTTGGAAGTGAGCCAATCCTGGTTGTGAATGCGACAGGTCAGGTGTTTGAGTTTCCTCCTGATGGGACTGATGTGCAGGTCACAGGGGAAGTTCGGCAATTTGTTTTGGTGGATCTAGAACGGGAGTATGGTTTTGACTTGCAGGATGATTTGTATGTTCAGTACGCCGATCGCCCTGCCCTGATTGCTCAGTCGATGGCTCCTGCGCCTGAACCTGGCACCATCACCGAGGAACCGACTCAGTTCTACAATCGTAGGCTGGCGGTTACGGGTCAAGTCTCCGATGTGGTCGCAGCAAATGCATTTACCTTAAACGACGAGGAGTTGTTTGGGGGGCAGGATTTGTTGGTGCTGTATCCATCCCCAGACAAACTTGTGGAACAAGACCAGACTTTTGCAGTTACGGGGCAATTGCGTCAATTTGTGGCGGCAGATATTAATCGAGAATATGAACTGGGTTGGGAACCTGGTGTGATTGAGGAGTTGGAAGTGACCTTCGCTGATAGACCTGTATTGATTGCCGATACTCTGTATCCTTCTGCGATTCCTGAGTAGCAGCAACAGCATTGTTCCCATCTCCAAGCTTGCCTTCGATTGTGTAATACCTGCGGTAACATTCAACTATTTGTTGCTTCGTTTGTTGATCAAGCTGAATAATAGAGGTTCGTTATGGACATCTTGAGAATTCTCGCTGCACTGAGCATTCCGTTCTTGTTGCTTGTGATACTCATTACCATCATTGTTTTTCAACAGCGTCAGAGAAGAAAAATGGGCAGCCTTCTGCTGAAGGTTCCTTTGCTACGATCGCAACAGGTGACTTTTGTAATAGTAGGTATACTAATGTTTGTCTTAGGCTTTACTATCGTTCCATTGATTTGGACGCGCGTTAATGGATCGACTTCAAATCTCTTATGGGATTTTGTGCGAGGGTTAATTTGGGGACTCGGAATTACATTTGCTCTGTATGGTATAAGTTAAACGACTTTTAGTTTGCACAAACCAGATTCTAAAACCGTGCCACGATAAGGGAAAAGCTATCAATCTAGATGCCAATCAGCTTATCATCACTGGAAATGCGAGAACGAGGAATTTGGCTATCGAGATCGATTGAGTGGTCACACATTCGATCTTACCGATGGCAAGGGAGTGAAGGTGAGCAGTTTGTGCCTGATCTGAGGCGCAAACATGGATTTTCCAATAGGTTGAAGCGAACGATTCCATCTAGCCTACGTTCTCCGGTAAAACGAATTTTGCAACAGATACTTCTAATAAGTAGTTCAGACTGAGCATTACTTCACCTGTTTTTTCGCTAAGCCTAGTCATTGCTAGATTCGTCCGCGAATGAATTGCGGGCGAGTCTGGCAAAACCCATTAAAATGGGTTGAAAAGCCTGTCTAGAGAGCCATCCAGCCTCCGCAGTCCATTTGAATGGACTTTGACGAATAGCCCGTGATTCATCTACAGGCGGGCTGGAAACGAAGCGGTTCCAAGCACTTGAGATTCACCATCAGCAACGGATTCTTGCAACTGGTGCAAGATCTAAGCTATCCAAAATCTGACTATTGCTCAAGTGTGCTAGATCGAGTGCAATCGGAATGTAGTAGCCTAGTTTCAGATGCAGCCATCAGCATTCCAGTGGCTGCTTTTCTATCTCCTGGAAGGGGCGTGGTGAGAAGCGACAATTCTGGGCATTTGCCGCAGGTGCTTTTGGATATGCAGTCTTATTACTAGCGCTATAGCCGTTCCAGCAGTCTGTGAAACTCACTTGATGTCTTTCGGGAGGTTCAATCAGTCAGGCGGAGACTGCTTATATCCCATTGTCCAGTTCGTACCGCACTATCTCCTCTTCATGTATTGCTCGTTATGTATTGTAAGTGCAATTTAGAGAGCCTTTGCACCCTAGAAGCCTTCATCTTTTGGTGGGCGAAGGCTGTAGTCAGAACAATCGATTGCCTGTTGAGTTAGTACTTTTTTGGGGTGAACAGCACAATTGAGGTAAAAGCTACTGTTAAAGAAATGACAGTGTCTGCAAGATGTTGATGATGAAGCACGAGAAGATAGTATAGGTGGGGTTTCAGGAGCATGTTCTTCGTGAGATTTCCAGATGTCGCCAATGATGCCCAAGATTCTTACTAGTGCGTAAAAGATCATTGCAAAAATGATCAAGGAGATCGTTGACCCAATCCATAGTACTGCTGGCATAGACTGTAGTGTTTCAGCTTCACGATAGGCAGAAGCTTGGCTTTCTACAATACTTGTACTGTGTTTCTGATGAATAGTCATATTCTGTAGAGCTGAATTGCATCTAAAACTGCTGCTGCCCTTGTTGCAGAATCTTCATTGCTAGAGACAAGGTTCGCAAAGTCACCTCGCAACATTTTCAATGCATATTTCTCACGGTCTATCTCACGCTGGGTTCTAACTCCTAATCGTCGAATAATAGGGAGGGGCGGACACCAATCTTGAATCGCATGTTGAAACAAGAACGGGAGAACAATTCCCGGAAGCCAGAACCAGTTTGCGTGAACCCATAGCCCAAGCATCAACCCAGTGAATGCCAAAAGCGACGCATTGGCCTCTAAAACTCTCTCAGTGTCCCACTCTCGTTCAAGTTCTTCAATTCGTTGAGCGATCGCATCCGGCTGTCTACTGTAATGCTGAATTCGCTTAGTCATTTGCTGATCGAGAGTACGATTCACCTGCTCAGCGGTATGATTACGGACGCGATCGGATGAACTTAGATGAGCATCCGAATGGGAGTTTGAAGCAGCATTTGTAGTGAAAGACATACTTCCTCCTTTAAGGTACTGATTTAGATTTGTACCCGATGCGACAACCAACGGTAGAATCCCCGTTGGTTGTCACATTAGCTGCTGATCTACTGAACATGCTGACTGGCTTCGGTTAACAATTGACCAATTCTCTCAATTTTTGCGGCCATTTCTTCGGAGCCTGTTTCACGCAAACGACGGGCGGTGTCTATTGTGTCTGTTCCTAGATCTTGCAGCATCTGCTCAAGCTCGGTCACATGCCCATCGAGCATGGTTTGCTTGAATTCCATCAAATCACGGAACAGATCGGTTCCCTGGAGGAGATGTTCCCATTGCTCAATGTGGTACACCGCCATAGCCATATCTGCGGATGCAAGGTCTTGTTGCAAGAACTCAATGGTTGCATCAAAATCGGCGGTTTGAGATGATTTCGGCATAATGCCTCCTGGAGAAAATGAAGTAAAATTGCTGCTTCAACGTTTAGATTTTAGAGAGATGATGGATTCTCTACATCATTCAATTGACAGATTGCTAGGGTTTTCTACAGCTTTGTTAGCCACCTGTTCTAGCTAGAAAGTCTCTTCATCGGCAGATTGATGTATCGTACCAACCCGGGCACCGGGAATTTGGCTGGCGATCGCGATCGCTTCATCTAGATCCTGAGCAGCAACCAGAAAATACCCGCCCAGTCAGTCGCAGCAGCAGTCGGAGCTTGAGCATGGACAGATGGAGTCACCAATACCCATAGCCAGCCTTGCTTTTTCGTTGGGTTCTGAGCGTCCCCATTGCCTTGCGTGAAACTCGTCTCGTCGCTGCCCAGCGTCGTCAGCTTCCGACCCCGTATCCATGACTGGATGAAGATCCTAGATCTGAGATTCATGCCCAGATTGCCTCAGTGATTTTTAGCCGGTGAAGTGATGTATGAAAGACTGGGAAGCTGCGAAAAGCAACGCCTTTTCTCTGCTATCAAAGCAGGTGCTTTGCATCTGTGACATTAAAACTGAAATCCAAGTAGATTCCAATATCCTAAGAGGGGAAGAAAGGCGATCGCTGCAAGCGTTACCAGGCTATAGTGCAATCGCGTTAGTGTAGACCACAGACGGTTTTTCCAAGCGATCGCAACCAGGAAAACTAAGCCAATAGTCATCAGCATCGTCAGGATTGGAATGCAAAGTAAAACAACGACGATCGCAGGCACTCCATACACAAGTGAAGTGGTCCCCAAAAACTAGACAGGGGGTTAAGCTACAAAGAGTTTGACCTGAATTGGGGAAATAACCATGAGCAAGAAGCGAAAACAATACAGTG
>JALOOO010000080.1 GCA_025454375.1 Leptolyngbya sp. Prado105
AATTGCGTCACATACTCCAACCAGTGTGCACGTTTGTTCTCACCGAGAAAATGTCCGAACGCGGCACTTACGGAAGCATAGGAACAAGTTCCACTTCTGTGCGCTTCAATGAATTTTTGGTCGTCCACTTTGGTGTCGGCAACACCTCGCAATTGGAGGCGAATGTGTTCGTAGTAATCGATGGGCTCTGTCTTTTGGGCATCATCTAAGTAATGTTGTTTGACGTCATAAAGACCCGAGACGAATTCAGTTGCCAATAGATTTTCCAAACTTACTTTGCTGACATCATTGAATGGTAAAACGAGCTGTAGACTACCGACATCTTTTGAGGGATGGTATTCTAGGCCATCACCCGTGTTGTAAATTCGGAAAGTGTATTCATTGTCAGCATCTTTGCGTACCTGTTGCCAAGATACGAGGCGGCCAAAATGATCTTCGTCGGGGAGGCGGTCAGACACGCGCAAACCAAACCTCTGGCTCAAATTCCCAATCGCGTCCCCGTTTGGCTCGACCTGCGATCGACTTTAATGCCCAAAAGTAACTATTCCGCACGATCGATCCGCCTTTCTTAAACGGCGGTACGTCTTCGTGATGCACATAGAGAATGTCCGATTCAATTCTTGCTCTCATCTGTCTTGAACCCAAAAGAAATTCCCCCAATGCACACACATTAGGGGAACCTAGATTTTAGCGAATCAAATTAGTAGCGTTGCGAGAATCCGCCGCTGCGACCGCCACGACCGCCGCCGCTGCGACCACCGCCACCGCCGCCTGATTCTTCACGAGGCTTCGCCTTGTTGACGCGCATATCGCGACCCATCCATTCCGCACCATCGAGAGCCTCGATCGCTGCGTCTTCTTGGGCATCCGTCTCCATTTCCACAAATCCGAACCCGCGCATCCGTCCAGTTTCACGATCAACCGGAAGCTGAACGCGCTTAACAGATCCGTATTCTGCGAAGATCTCAGTTAAATCCTCGCGTGTAACCTCATAGGACAGGTTACCTACATAAATCGACATTGAAAGAATTCTCCAGAACCAGAAATGAACGAGGCAATCGTATCGGAGGGTGTGCCTGCTTTAGCGCTAACAAACTTGCAAGTTTCAATGGAAAACGAACGAGTCACTGTCTAGGAAAAACAAACTGAATCAGCCGAGTTAAATACCTCTCACCTCTCACTGTAACACGAATCTTTATTGCAGACCGTTTGATTCAATTACACTTGAGAAGTTTCGATATTGTCCGTGGAGATAGCTATGGCTGTTGCATCTTATGGGGCGTGGAAGTCCCCGATTAGCTCGGATTTGATTGTGGCAGGTACGATCGGGCTAGGACAAATTAAGCTCGATGGAAAGACAATTTATTGGAGCGAATCCCGCCCGACGGAAGGCGGTAGAAATGTAATTATTCAATGGGCTGAAAACGCTCAAGCGATCGAGGTCACTCCTTCTCCGTTGAATGCCCGAACACGGGTGCATGAATACGGCGGCGGCGCATTCACGATTATGAATGGAACCGTTTATTTTTCAAATTTTGCGGATCAACGCTTATATCAACAAACGCTGGGAGCAGAGGCGATCGCGCTAACGCCGGAAGCTGCAATCCGTTATGCAGATGTAATTTTAGATCAAAGTCGCGATCGCTTAATTTGTATTCGAGAAGATCATCAGAATGCCGATCGAGAAGCGGAGAATTCGATCTCCAGCATCTCTCTTAAGGATTACTCTCAAACCCCATTAGTATCGGGGGCTGATTTTTATATGTTCCCGCGATTGAGTCCGGATGGTTCTCGGCTCAGTTGGATTTGTTGGAATCATCCGGATATGCCGTGGGATGGAACTCAATTGTGGACGGCAAAGATTCAAGCCGATGGCACACTCGCAACGCCTGAGAAAATTGCAGGCGGAAGAGAAGAAGCAATTTTTCAACCGGAATGGTCGCCGGATGGAAGTTTGATTTTTGTCAGCGATCGCACGGGCTGGTGGAATTTTTATCGCTGGAATCCAACGACTCAAACCGTAGAAGCGCTCTGTGAGAAAGCGGCTGAATTTGGATTGCCGCTTTGGGTCTTTGGGATGTCTACTTATGGATTTGCCGGAAATAGAATCCTCTGCACTTACACTGAAAACGGAATTAGTAAGTTTGCCAGTCTAAATCTGATGTCACTTGAGCTAAGTCAGATCGACTGCCCCTATACCAGTATTGCAGGGCTTCAGGTTTGCTCGGATCATGCGGTTTTTGTTGGAGGTTCAGCGACGGAACCCACTGCGATCGTCAAATATGATCTCAATACCCAGCAGTTTGAAGTGCTAAGACGCGCGAGTGAACTGAGAATCGATCCGGGATATCTCTCTATTCCAGAAGCGATCGAGTTTCCCACAGAAAACAATCTCACCGCGCACGCGCTCTACTACGCCCCGAAGAACAAAGACTTTCAAGCACCTGACGGTGAACGACCTCCCATGCTGGTAAAAAGTCATGGAGGCCCAACTGCTTCAACTTCTGCTTCTTTTAATTTAGGAATTCAGTACTGGACGAGTCGCGGGTTTGCAGTCCTCGATGTGAACTACGGGGGTAGTACTGGATACGGTCGCGCTTATCGAGAAAGACTCAAAGGAGCTTGGGGGATTGTCGATGTCGATGACTGTGCCAATGGAGCAAAGTATCTAGCAGAACAAGGCAAAGTAGACGGCGATCGCTTAGTGATTGCAGGCGGAAGTGCAGGCGGATACACCACGCTTTGTGCCCTAACTTTCCGGAATACCTTCAAAGCGGGTGCAAGCTATTATGGCGTGAGCAATCTCAAAGCTTTGGCAGAAGATACCCATAAATTTGAATCTCGCTATTTGGATGGCTTGATTGGACCTTATCCAGAACGCGCCGACTTGTATGATCAACGTTCTCCGATCGGTGCCGTCGATCGTCTGGCTTGTCCGGTAATTTTTCTCCAGGGTGACGAAGATAAGATTGTGCCGCCTAACCAGGCTGAAATGATGGTCAATGCGCTAAAAGCAAAGGGGTTACCCGTGGCATATGTGCTGTTTGAAGGGGAGCAACATGGCTTTCGCAAAGCCGAAAATATCAAACGTGCGTTAGATGGAGAGTTCTACTTCTATTCGCGAGTATTTGGCTATACCCCGGCAGATTCGATCGAACCTGTTGCGATTTATAATCTTTGACCTGTTATGGCTCTAACCGTTGGATTCATTTTGCTCACTCATGATCATCCGACTCAAATCCAACGGTTGATCGATCGCTTAAATCGGATGTTTAATTATCCGCCGATCGTGTGTCATCACGACTTCTCAAAGTGTCCGTTTGCGATCGAGCAGTTTTCGAGAAATGTCTTATTTGTACAGCCCTCTATTCAAACGGGTTGGGGACAGTATTCGCTGATTGAAGCGGCGATTCAATCGATTAAACGGCTGCATCGCAGATTGCCAGACTGGACAATTTTTCTCAGTGGCTCAGACTATCCCATCAAATCTGCCACTCAGATCATCTCAGATTTGGCTTCAAGTCAAGCGGATCTTCATATGATAGCAGAGTGGATTGATCCTGCAATGCTGCAAAGCGATTGGCATCACGAAATGTATGCTCGCTACTATACTAAGTGGCTGCCGATGCCTGCCTGGATTGCAACACCGCTTAAGCTAAACTGGCAGAGATTACGGATTAAGCCAATGGCTTTAGTCAAGCCATTTGTGCCGTATAGCCCAGAATTGCAGTGCTATGCAGGAGGACAGTGGTTCTGTGGTAATGCTCGATCGCTCAATTACATTCTCAACTATCACTACACTCAACCTAAGCTTTCCTTGCACCTAAAAGATGTGATGTTTCCAGAAGAAACTTACTTCCAAACCATTGTTGCCAATGCTGCGAATTTGACGATCGACTCCAATGATTGGCGCTATATCGATTGGTCTGAAGGCGGTTCTCATCCTAAGATTCTCACACTAGCTGACTTACCTAAAATTCTAGAATCGTCCGCCCATTTTGCGCGGAAGTTTGAACCAGATTCACCTGCGTTGGATGAACTCGATCGCTATTTAAACCTAAATTGAGGTTCTACCCAATTCGATAGAACCTCAAAGTGTCTTAGCGGAGACAAAATCATCTTGAACTAGTGTTCAGAGTCGGAAGACTGACAGAACGATGCCAATTAGCTAGCACAGACAGGCTTACTATTCGCATTCAAGCGAATCTTACCTTCTGTTCCGCCTACCATGTAAGGTGCAGTCTTGTCATCTACCACCCGCACAAATGCAGGCTTATCTTGCAGGCAAGCACTCACCGCTGCACCCCAAGCAGTCAAATCTTTCGACATCTTATCGGTGATCGGTGTGTCGCTAGTAACACTTGCTTCCTGAACGACTGCCACCTGGATCGGCAAAGTAAACCTCGCCGCCGTGTTTGCAGTTTCCGGCAGATTGATTTGCTTCACCCCTGTGATCGTTTCATTTTCTAGCACCATCGTGGTTGCAGTAGTTTGCGTACCTGGGGCGGAAGACTGTTCACTCGGAGCAGAGGTCGGAGAACTTGGAGTCGTCGGAGTTGTGGTCGATTCCGGTGTGGTCGAAGGACTGGTTGGAACTGTCGTGTCCGGTGTCGTTGGAGTTGTGGTTGATTCTGGTGTGGTCGAAGGACTGGTTGGAACCGTTGTGTCCGGTGTGGTCGAAGGGGTTGTCGGAGTTGTGGTCGATTCCGGTGTGGAAGGACTGGTTGGAACGCTCGTGGGAGAAGCCGGCGTGGTCGATGAATCCGGAGTCGAAGGGATCGAAGAGGGCACAACGGGGGTCGAGGTCGGGCTAACCGGAGTTGCTGCCGGAGTTGCAGATTCAACAGCAGGCTTCTCCATCGTTGGCATGGTCGGCTTGCTCGTTTCAGGCTTCTCCATGCTTGGCATTGAGGTTGGAGTTGAGGTCGGAGTCATCTGCAAGGTTGGAGCCGAGGTCGGAGTCGAAGTTGGGACGACTGGAACCAAACCTGGATTCGCAGGAGTTGTACTCATCGACGGCGTTTCCGGCTTTGCGATCGGAGAAAGGACGGGGGTGCTGGAGCGATCCATCATGGGAGTCGTCGCCTCAGCAGGAGCGACCGTAGAAGGCTTCTTGACTGACTCAGCGATCGTGGGAACTGCATATCCTGCTAATACAGCAGCAGCAACGCCAAAAGCGGCAATCTGTTTCCGTTTGCTCACAATTGATCTCCAAAATTTGCTAAAGGGCTAAATCTTCTCGTATTCAGGACACACCTGGACGATTCACACGCTGACATCTTAGAGGTCGAGCAATGTCCGCACTGTTGATTAATTGGAAGGCGGCAGACTAAGCGAACCGTACCGAAGCTTTAGCAACTGCCTCAACCAAGGAAGAGACAGTTAATAGATTGGCACAGAGACAGGATACAAAGTTGCAGAAACAAGGGTCTAAAGCTTAAATTCAGCGCTAAAGTAGGCTGTGCAGTAGGCTCAGTAGTGTGTTGAGGGAATCGAGAATGCAAGACCCGTATGATCGACTGGCTCCTTTTATTCAGGAGTATATTTACGCACAAGGTTGGAGGAGTTTGCGCCCGATTCAGGCAGAAGCGTGTCGAGTCTTGTTTGACACGGATCGACATCTCTTAATTGCAGCAGGGACAGCATCCGGAAAGACTGAGGCAGCATTCCTTCCAGCGTTGACACTCCTGCATGAAAACCCGTCTCGCAGTGTGGGTGCAATTTACATTAGTCCGATCAAGGCGTTGATCAATGATCAGTTCGATCGATTAACCGATCTCTTGCAGTTTGCAGATCTCCCAGTTTGGGCGTGGCACGGGGATGTGTCCCAAAGTCGTAAGAAAAAACTGCTAGCAAATCCGCGTGGGATTCTGCAAATTACGCCCGAATCTTTAGAAAGTTTGCTGATTAATAGGAGCGCAGAGATTGATCGTATCTTTGGTGACTTACGGTTTGTAATTATTGACGAAGTTCATGCTTTTATTGGCAGCGATCGCGGTTGTCAGATTTTGTGTCAACTTTCACGCCTTGCAAAGCTGACGGGCAACCAACCTCGACGAATTGGACTATCTGCAACCCTGGGTGACTATTCCTTAGCAGAAGCGTGGTTACAGGCAGACACTTCTCAATCTGTCACGACCCCAAAAATTGAAGGGGCTGCTCGAAAAATTCAATTGTCGATCGAGCATTTCTATGATCCGGGTTTAATTGTGCGGGCAAAAGGAGATAGCCGCGATAAAGTCTTCAATCCATATCATCTGTATTTGTTTCAGCAGACGGAGGGGCGGAAGTGTCTGATTTTTGCCAATGGGCGAACGGCGACCGAAGAAGCGATCGCGGCGCTCAGAGACATTGCTCAGGCAAAAGGCGCTCCGGACATCTATCATGTGCATCACGGCAGCATTTCAGCGGGATTAAGAGAAACGGCAGAAGAGGCGATGCGGGATGCGGAAAAGCTTGCGGTAACGGCGGCAACCGTGACGTTTGAGATGGGAATTGATTTAGGACATCTCGATCGCGTGCTGCAACTCGAATCCCCTGCTTCTGTCGCGAGTTTTCTGCAACGCTTAGGACGATCGGGGCGAAGAGGGGATACGGCTGAAATGCGATTTGTCTGTGCAGAGGACAAGCCGACTGGAGATGAGATTTTACCCGAGCGAATTCCGTGGCAGTTGCTGCAAGCGATCGCGATTATTCAACTCTATGTCGAGGAGAAATGGATCGAGCCTGCACGCGAAATGCAGTACCCATTCAGTTTGCTCTATCACCAGACGATGAGTACTTTATCCGCTTTGGGTGAATTGTCACCGAGTGCGCTCGCGCAAAATATTCTCACCTTGCCGCCGTTTCGATTGATAACGCAGGATGATTTTCGTCTGTTCTTGCGAAATTTGATTGAGCTTGATCATTTGGAAAAAACGCCAACGGGAGGCTTAATTATTGGAATCTCTGCCGAAAAGCTGATTAATAATTTCAAGTTTTATGCGATCTTCCCGGACACTGAGGAGTATCTCGTCAAGCATGATGGAAAAGCAGTGGGGAGTATCATTGTGCCGCCGATGGAGGGCGATCGCTTTTCGCTAGCAGGTAAAACTTGGGAAGTGACTGAGGTAAATGCGAAGAAGAAAACGATCGCGGTCAAACCGAGTAAAAAATCGGTGACTTCAAGCTCTTGGCGTGGAACAATGGGCGAAATTCATACGAAAGTTTTGCAGCGAATGAAGCGGGTTTTACAAGAAGAGACGGTTTATCCCTATTTGCAACCGGGTGCAAAGCAACGACTTCAAGAGGCGAGAGACTTCACGCAGGCAAGAGGGTTTCTGCATCAGCCGATTCAATTTCTCGAAGATGATTTTTGCTGTATTTTGCCTTGGATGGGAACCGTTTCGTTTCGGACATTGGAGCGATTTTTGCGATTTTATGCGAAGGATGCGTTGGGATTGAAAAGTATAAAATCGCGATCGCCCTATTTTATGATTGTGCGGCTTGGCAAATGTAGCGTTGAGACGTTGGCAAATGAGATTCGATCAATTGCCGATCGTCGATTGGAGGCGGATATGCTGCTTGCCGATGATGAGATTCCCAAATTGCAAAAGTTCGATCCTTATATTCCATCAGAACTGCTCAGAAAGAGTTTCATGACTGATTACTTAGATATCAAAGAGCTAACCTCTCTGATTGCACAGTGGTAATTTTTGCGATCGCCTGGATTTACACTTTTGTCTGACTTCATGAAACCGCCCTGTCCTGCAAAGCGCGTTTCATTTTTGAAGCTTCTCTAAATTATTCAATCGTGGTCATTTATTCGCCCCTCTCTCCTCACATCCGTGTAAATGCGATCTGGCGCTTTATCGTGCAACTGGGTTGAAAGTCGCTCAATCCACTAAGTCAACTGCGATTTCAAGCTGCTCAAGCCGTAGAATCTCGCAAAAAATACCAGAATTAGCTCCGTAATTCGGCTGAATTGCCCGTCTTAACCTGATGAAATTACGGAGATAAAAGCGCGTCGAATTGTTTTGTTATTACAAAGCTCGGATTAAGATACTTCTGAAATTCCTTAAAATTCGCTAGGGTTGGTCGTCAGCAACAAGTAGAAGCTTGAACCATGACGATCGATAAAACTCAGAACCCGTCGAGAACCCGTCTCGGAATTGTCGCGATGAATTCCATCGGCTATCTTGACGCACTGTTGACTTGTCTTGAATCTGAAGAAATCGCAGTGCCCCTAAAACATGCAGACGATCGCGATCGCATCCATGCCGCAACGGTCAATCGGGTCTTGACTCCCTCGACAAATACAGGCTGGATGCGTCGATCGTTCAATCCCTTCACAAGTCATGCCACTGCGGTTATTTCTTTTACCTCTGGAACGGAGGGCAATCCTAAAGGAGTGTTGCTAACCCATCGCAACCTGGGAGAAGTCGTCACGCGGCTGAATAACTTAATGCAGGTCAATGATGAGATCCGAGAGTACATCGGCGTTCCGGTGCATCATTCGTTTGGGTTCGGGCGAGCGAGAGCGATTACGACCGCAGGCGGGCAGCTTTACCTACCTGAGACAGGCTTCAATCCGGCTGAAATTGGGGCAATGCTGAAGCGAGGCGAGATCAATGCCATCTCAGCCGTTCCGAGTCTCTGGCGAGTGTTATTGGCGAATTCTGACCTGATTGGCAGTGCTGGAAGACGGGTGCGGTGGATCGAGATTGGAAGTCAGTACATGAGTCGATCGGAAAAAGAAGCGATGAAAGCTTTGTTCCCAGAGGCGAGAATGGTTCAGCACTACGGACTGACTGAAGCTTCTCGATCGACCTTGTTAGAACTCCATCAAGCCGAAGGCGAAGCACTCGAATCAGTCGGTAGAGCAATTGGTTCGGTTGAAGTAAAGCTGAGTGAAGCGGGACGCATTGCTATTCGGGGCGAACATGTGGCGAAGACTTATCTGATCGAGAGTGAAGAATGCTCGATTCAAGATGAGGACGGATGGCTGTTGACCAAAGATTTAGGAGAATTGACAGATGGACTGCTCTACTACAAAGGGAGAGCCGATGACGTGATCAATTGTGGCGGGCTGAAAGTTCACCCAGAAGCACTGGAGACGAAGCTCTATCAGAAAATTGGATATACCACTGGACTGGCAGTTTGTCGGAAAACTGATCCGGTGCGAGGGGAAGGATTTTTAGTCGCCATCACTCCTGCTGTGACGATCGACAAAGTTCGGCTCCGAGCAGCAGTTTTAGAAGCAACTCAAGAATTTGGCATCAATGCAGGCAACGCGATCGCAATCGTCGAACTCAATGAGCTACCCAAAACAGCAACCGGGAAGGTGCAGCGGCGACAGTTAGCAGACTGGTATGCTCAGCAAGCACCACCTACTGAAGTCATTCATTCGCCTCAGCGCGATCGCATTGAATCTGCTTTCTGTCGGTTACTCAACTTGCGACAGGTTCATCCCGAAGATACCTTTATTTCTTTGGGAGGCGATTCGCTCTCGTATGTGCAGCTTGCCATGGAATTTGAGCGGCATTTAGGCTATTTGCCTCAAGGTTGGGAGCATTTGTCGATCTTGGAGCTAAAAGCTTTAACCCCAAAACATCAGAGATTTAGTCCGATCGAGACGAACATTATTTTGAGAGCGATCGCGATTTTTGTCGTCGTTGCGGATCATGCTTATCTAATGGATTTAGCTGGGGGAGCTTTTCTGCTTTTGATGATTGCAGGGGCAAATCTAGCCAGATTCCAATCAGAAGCGCTGTTTCAAGGGCGGATTATGCAGCCGATTGTCTCACTGTTGCGAAATCTCGTTACGCCTTATCTGATTGTTGCGTTTGGTTTTCAGCTTTTGAAGCGAGAGTTTGATCTCAGTATTTTACTCCTCTTTAGTAACTGGATCACGCCAGATGTGCCTGCGATTTTCCCGATTTGGTTTATCAATGTTTTGGTGCAGGTAATTTTGATCTTTGCTCTATTGTTCACGATCCCACCGCTGCGCCGATTTGCACGGGTGAATCCTTGGGAGTTTGGACTGCTGACTTTGGTCATCGCCATCTTTGCAAAAGTAAGCTTAGGTTTAGTTTGGAATACAGGATATTTGTTTGATCGTGTACCGCATATGTTGTTTTGGATGTTTGCGATGGGATGGGTGATTCAGTTTGCTCAGTCTCGTCGGCAGAGAGCGATTACAACTGGACTCGTCTGGGCATTAGTTCCGATTTTGGCAAGTCTGAGTCATACCTACATCACCTATAGCTACGTAGGTTGGATGCTGATTGGAGGTACATTACTGCTTTGGCTGCCAACGGTTTCGGTTCCCCAGGTGATCAAGTCTCCCTTGCAAATCGTTGGGGCTGCAACTTACTACATTTATCTGTTTCATATGATCTTTATTCATGTGGTGAAGAATGTAGGACATCTTGAGAATCCCTGGGCGAACACTGCCGCCGGATTATTCGGAGGGATTGCGGTTTGGGCAGGGGTGCAAGCAGTGCAAAAGGGTGTGGCAAATTGGCGATCGAGCAAAGTGAGTTCTCCTGCAAGCTAGACGATGCTGCGGAGATCTTGAATAGACTTCTTGCAGCATAGGTTCCTATCGTTTGCTGCATTCCCGCGCGCGGGAATGCAGGACAACCCAGCTAAACCAGGCTGAATCCTCCCAGTCCAGTTCAGTCTAATTTGTCGAGCCGCAAGTCAATTCAGAAGGGTGGGGTGTTCTGCTGATCCGCAGGCGGAAGTCGGCGGAGTGATCGACACAAAATTTTGAACATACTCCGATCGGCTTTAAGATAAAAAAGCTGAGTTTGGGAAGAGCGCGTATGGCGAGTCGGATTCCAGTAGTCGTCAATGGTGCGACTGGAAAAATGGGACGGGAAATTATTAAAGCCATCTCACAGTCGCCAGATATGAATCTCATTGGCGCACTGGCGAGAAATCCCAAATATCACGGTGAAGACATCGGTGAAGTTATCGGGTGTGGGGCGCTAGAAGTCCCGGTGACAAATGAATATGAGCCAATGATGGCGATGCTATCCCAAGAGCGAGAATTGGGTGTCGTCGTCGATGTCACCCACCCTGATGCGGTTTACAACAATGTACGATCGGCGATCGCTTACGGAGTTCGCCCCGTCGTCGGAACAACCGGACTCAGTGCTAGGCAGATTCAAGAATTAGCAGAATTTGCTGATAAAGCCAGTACGGGCTGCCTGATTGTGCCAAATTTTTCGATCGGGGTTGTCTTGATGCAGCAAGCCGCGATCCAAGCCTCGCAATATTTCGATAATGTTGAAATTATTGAACTGCATCACAATCAGAAAGCCGACGCACCGAGCGGAACCGCAGTTCAAACCGCACAAATGCTCGCAGAACTCGGCAAGACTTATAATCAGCCGCTCGTTGATGAAACCGAGAAAATGACCGGAGCAAGAGGGGCACAGGCAGAAGAAGGAATTCGGATTCATAGCATTCGACTGCCGGGACTCGTTGCCCACCAAGAAATTATCTTTGGTGCGGCAGGACAGATTTACACTTTAAGGCATGATGCAACCGATCGAACTTGCTACATGCCAGGAGTGTTGCTATCCATTCGGAAAGTAATTCCGTTAAAATCTCTAGTCTATGGACTGGAGAAGATTATTTAGGAGTGTTATGCAAAAAAGCCTATTGACGATCGCAGTGTTGATCAATCTCGTTGCATTTTCAGCCCGTGCAGAAAATCCGCAGCAACTTCAAGAATTTAAATCGACGAAAAACTGTTACGGCTGCGATCTGACAAACGCCACTTTAGCAACGCTGGATCTAAGCAATGCGAAATTGATCAATTCCTCACTCTTTGGCACAGATTTTACCGGAAGCAATCTCAGCGGCGCAAATCTTAGCGGCATTCAGGCGGGGGAGCTAGTTGTAAATGCACGATCGAGTGAGCGGCGCGTGAGTGACTTTTCTGGCGTAAACTTTTCAGGAGCCGATATTAGTCGCGCGTCTTTAAGTCGATCAATTCTCAATCGCGCTAATTTCTCTGGCGCTTATCTGCTGAATACGGATTTTGGCTCAGCGCAACTGATTGGGGCAAATTTTCAAGGAGCGCGGAATTTGGCAACTGCTTTCTTTGGCGGAGCAAATTTATCCGGGGCGGATATGACAAATCAGCCGTTAGTTGCGGTCTACTTCAGAAATGCCTATCTCGAAAATGCCAAATTGGCAGGCGCACAGTTCGATTCAGTTGATTTGACGAATGCAATGTTAAAAAATGCCGATTTGCGAGGAGCTACATTCATCCGAACCACGATTACTGGGGCTGATTTTACTGGAGCGAAGCTCGATCCGGGCACTGTCGCAGAACTCTGCAAAATCGCCAGTGGAACCAATACGCTGCTAGTCGATAAGGTCAGCCCCGATGGCAGACCCACCCGTGAGCCGAACAATGTCGAGACTCGTCAGAGTTTGGGCTGTCGATAGGGAGTCAGTAAGGTGTATTTATTAATTCCTGCGGCGGGTTCCGGGCGACGGATGGGGAGCGATCGCAATAAGTTACTGCTTGACCTAAAAGGATTGCCAATTCTTGCTTGGACACTGCTGGCGGCAGAAGCATCACAGACGATCGCATGGATTGGCATCATCGGGCAACCAATCGATTGGGATGAGTTTAAGGCGATCGTTGCGTCGCTCAAGTTGACAAAGCCGATTCACTTGATCGAGGGTGGCACCACTCGCCAAGAGTCGGTCTATAACGGATTGCAAGCGCTGCCGCCCGAAGCAGAACAGGTGTTAATTCACGATGGAGCGCGATGTTTAGCCACTCCAGGTTTGTTCGATCGCGGTAGCGAAGCCTTGAAAACCTGCACAGGTTTCGTTGCAGCGATTCCTGTCAAGGATACGATTAAAGTCGTCTCCAGTGGAGTCGTTACAGCCACTCCCGATCGATCGCAACTCTGGGCAGCCCAAACCCCACAAGGCTTTTCTGTCCCTTTACTTAAAAAGTGCCATGCGGAA
The DNA here is from genome assembly GCA_025454375.1 of Leptolyngbya sp. Prado105. Taxonomy (GTDB): domain Bacteria; phylum Cyanobacteriota; class Cyanobacteriia; order Leptolyngbyales; family Leptolyngbyaceae; genus Leptolyngbya. Next base: position 12,982 of record JALOOO010000080.1, read on the forward strand.
GGACGTGCAAACGGCTGGGAGGTTACAGACGATGCGGCATTGTTTGAGCAATGTCAATTGGATGTGCAAATTCTAGAAGGCGAAGAGACGAATTTGAAAGTCACAACTCCAATGGATTTAGCGATCGCTGAATTTATTCTGCGCCAACGGAGTTAGGAATTCGAGAGTCTCGATCCATGAGGGGAGATCAATTCAGAGGGGTGGATTGTTCTGCAAACACCGATTCGATCGTGCCTCTCAATTTTGCTAAATCTGTCAGATCGATCGCTTGAACCTGTCCCGATTGAATTAATGGCAGCGCGCGCTCGTCGGTAGGTTCTCCACGCAAGCCTGCTGCGATCAAATCTGCCGTTCTGCCACTGCCCGAAATCACAATTAAAGGACGCTTGCCCGCCAGATTCTGCGAGGCATCCTCCCAAGTAATTTCTCCGCCATTGATTAAAACCGTCACCGAAGGAGCAGAATGCGCGATCGAGGTTGCCACTGTTGCTAACCAATGCGATTCATCCCCCCAATCTGAACCTGGAACGAGAAGAAAATTAGAATGATTTGGCTCAAGCGGGGCAGCATTTTTAGAAGGAGTCGCTTCACCCGGTAAAGTCGTCAGCCCGATCGGAGCCACCCCAATCAGTGGAAATGTCCCTTGAATTTGACAGCGTGCCTGCCCAATCAACCGCATCACACCCGCATCCGTCCCGCCATCAATCACCGCAGCCTGCCACTGCTGTGCAAGTGGAGCTAAGACCTGCGTAAATAATTGCTGAATGAGTTCGTAATCGGCATCACTAATCTTACTCGCTCCGCCAATAACAACGAGAACCGGACGATTAATAGCCACATTCATTATTGCGATCGCGTCCGGGATTTGCTCTAATGATTGCAATTTGGCGATCACAGCGTTCTGATTTGGAAAGTTCACAAGAAAAGGGAGTGACATTTCCAAATTCTAGCCTCAAAACCGAATTTTCAATCCCGAGGGAGGGGCAAAAAAACTGTAAACCTCGATCCGACCCCGACGGTCGAATCAACCTCGATCGTGCCGCCATGCAGTTCGACAAGCTGCTTGGTTAAGGCGAGTCCTAATCCTGTCCCTTCATACTTGCGATGATAAGAGGAGTCTAGCTGCTTGAATTTTTGAAATAACAGCGATCGCTGCTCAAGCGGAATGCCAATTCCCGTATCCTCAACTTGCAGAATCGCAGTCCCGCCCGTCACCCGCACCCGCATGATCACCTGTCCCTGTTTGGGCGTGAATTTAATCGCATTGCTCAAGAGATTGAGACAAATTTGCTGCACTCGCTGAGGGTCAGCTTGAAATCGAAAATCTCGCGTTGATTGATCTCCCGATGGCAACAATTCAAGTGACAGGTGAACTTGTTTCGCGTCGGCTTTACCCTGGACGAGTTGAATCGACTGCTGAGCTAATCGGGAGAGCGAGAATTCTTGCAGTTCCAAAATCATTTTCCCAGCTTCAACTTCTGAAAGGTCGAGTAGATCATTGATCAATGCCAGCAGATGGTCGCCTCGTTCTTGAATGATTTGCAAGTATTCAACCTGTTTTTGGGGCGTGAGGATGTGATTGGTATCCTGGAATGCTCGGATGAGCGTCGCTGCCATGCCGAGAATCGTCGTGAGCGGCGTGCGTAATTCATGACTCATGGTCGAAAGAAATTCAGACTTTGCGAGGCTAGCCGCTTCAGCCGCAATTAAGGTGTCGCGCAGTTCTTGAGTGCGATCGATAATCTGCTGTTCGAGTGTGCTTTTCTGCTGCTGGAGTTCGCTGTAGAGTTTGGATTGATAAATTGCGATCGCTAAATGTTCAGCAATGCGTTGAAGCAGAATTTTTTCGCGATCGTGCCATTGGCGGACAGATTGACATTGATGCACGATTAGCAATCCCCAGAGTTCGTCTTGAACAACGATCGGCGTAACTAACTCTGCTCGAATCGGAATCTCAGTCGGTTGATTTAATAAAGAAGCGACCGTTGAGCGACTGTTCAATTTTTGGTGATCGCTCAAGGTTTGACGATGTGCTTGCAGACGCTTGAGACTGGTCGCGCTGTACTCACTCATCAGATTCAGAATCGAGGGGATTGCGTCACTGCTGCGGGCTTCGTAAGTAATGCCATCAAGATTTGGAGTCGCCGGATCAAGAGCAGGCACTTCGCCTTCTAGTAAACAAGAAGGTGCGGGAAAGTTGAACTGATAGAGAATAACGCGATCGGCTTCAAGAAACTCACGCACCTGATGTACAGCAGTTTCTAAAATCACGGGGAGATTTAAGCTATGTCGAATGAGAGTCGTGACTTGATTGATCAAGCGCTCTTGTTCGACTTGGTGCTGAATTGCAGAGTAATTTGCAGACTGAGAAAGAATTTCGATCAGGCGCAAGGTGAATTCGCTCTGGAGATAGCTTTTATTCTCTTGCAGCACGAAGGGCACAGACTGATTCAGGTGCGCTAGAAATTTAGCAATTGTCTCTGGAGAAAAGTCAAGGTTGAGCTTACAGCGATCGCGATCAATCATCGTCGCCTGTAAGAGTGCGATAAAACTCGGGGATGCCACAAGGACAAAGCGCTCTGAAGATTGAGTATCAGTCAGTACCGTTGCATCGGTTCCAACACTCTGTTGCAACAAGTTCGCAACTTGGTGAAACACAGACCAAGATAGAGGTTGATGGACAGATTGAGTCTGAAAGCTTGACATACCGAGGGGCGAGCAAGAGAAAAGGTGACAAGAGTAGATAAAATTTAGTCTGAAATCACAATCAAGCCGACAAACTCGATCGTGTGGAATGCTCTTTTATGGTGTCTTTTTATTATTAATCTGAAACGGGGAGAGCTTTGGTTTGTAACGCTCTAGTTTATGAGGTTGCGTATAACTAGATAATTCTATAAAAGTCTTAATCTGATTAAATCTTTCGAGAGTCAGAGATGGCAAAGCTTGAGCCGTCGCGATAGAGTGAAAAGCTAATAACATCATGTGATTTTTATGCACCGGATTGCTGCGACTCCTGGCGGTTGGACTCCTGATCTTGAAGGGGTTGTATTCATCGAACAGACTCCCGCTCCGATCGTATTCATGACGGCGGCGGATACTGATATTCAGACTCTTGCAGGGGCAGTCTTGCAGTTACCGCAGCAGTTTCCAGAAGTGAGAGGGGTGAATCTATTACAGCTTCAGCAGCAGTTGACGATCGACACCTACGCCGAAGAGGTTTTGGAACAAGCAAAAGTCATTGTGCTGCGAATTATTGGCGGTCGATCGTATTGGTCGTATGGCTTGGAAGTGGTGCGCGAAACAGTGAGCCAATCCGGTGCCACGCTGATCGTATTACCGGGAGACGATCGCCCTGATTTGGAGTTGATGAGTCATTCAACGGTTCCGTTCACTCAGGTGGAACGAGTTTGGCGCTATTTCAATGAAGGCGGCGTTGAAAATTATCGCAATGCGCTGCAATTTTTAGCCCAAACTTATTTGAATTCACTGTGTGAAATCATTGAACCAAAACCTGTGCCGCGTGTGGGATTGTATCGAATTGGAGAAAGCTGTCCTTATCGATCCGAGTGCAGTCGTCGCAAAGTTGGGATTTTGTTCTATCGCGCTCATTACTTATCAGGCAATACGTCTGTGATTGATGAATTGTCTAAGGCATTGTGCGATCGCGATCTTTGTCCGGTTCCGGTATTTGTTTCATCTCTGCGCGATCCGGAGATTCAGGCTGAGCTACTCGATTATTTTCAGCCGAAGGATCAGCCCTCGATTGATATTTTGCTCAATACGACGAGTTTTTCAATTGCGTCTCCTTCTTCAACTGTGCCGGAACTCTGGCAAGCTTTGGATATTCCGGTGCTACAGGTGATTTTGAGTAGTGGTAGTGTTGCACAATGGCATGAGCAGCTTCGAGGACTTTCGCCGCGTGATACTGCGATCAATGTCGCTTTGCCAGAAGTCGATGGGCGGATTATTAGTCGAGCAATTTCGTTTAAGTCGGTACAGTCGCGACATCCAGCTTTGCAGACTGAGGTGATTACTTATCAAGCAGTTCGCGATCGAGTTGAGTTTGTCGCAGATCTAGCAGAGAATTGGGTAAATTTGCGAAGGAGTGAAATTGGCGATCGTAAGATTGCGCTGATCTTAGCAAACTATCCAAGTCGAGATGGACGCTTAGCAAATGGAGTGGGACTGGATACGCCTGCAAGTTGTATTGAAATTCTCAAAGCGTTGCAGCGAGAGGGTTATCACGTTGAGAATATTCCTGAAACTGGAGATGAATTAGTCAAGTTACTTACAACAGGGGTCACGAACGATCCAGAAGCGAGAGAGCTTCGTCACATTCATCAATCTTTGTCTTTAGTAGAGTATCAAGCTTATTTTGCTAGCTTGCCCACACCGATTCAAGACTCTGTTTTAGCTCGGTGGAATGCTGCAACAGAAGCTTTTCCGATTTCTGGAATTCAGCTTGGAAATGTCTTTGTTGGCATTCAACCTGCAAGAGGCTATGATCTCGATCCGTCTCTAAACTATCATGCTCCAGATTTAGAACCGACTCATAACTATCTAGCTTTCTACTATTGGCTGCGACAGAGCTTTGGCATACAAGCGATCGTACATGTTGGCAAACATGGAAATTTAGAATGGCTGCCGGGTAAAAGTGTCGCACTGTCTGAGAATTGCTTTCCTGAAACTGCGATCGCGGCTTTACCGCATCTCTATCCGTTCATTGTGAATGATCCAGGCGAAGGCTCACAAGCAAAGCGTCGCGCTCAAGCGGTGATTCTTGATCACTTGACTCCACCGATGACACGAGCAGAGCTTTACGGTGGATTACAAAAGTTAGAAGCTTTGATCGATGAGTACTATGAAGCTCAAGATCTCAATCCTTCGCGGTTGAACTTAGTGCGCGATCGCATTCTCGATCTCGTCGAACAGGACAATCTCAAGAATGAGCTAGTAGGGGATGCGGATCTGATTACTAGTACCGATCGCTATCTCTGTGAATTGAAAGAAGCTCAGATTCGCGATGGGCTGCATATCTTTGGTAAATGCCCAGAGAATCGGCAGTTGAGAGATTTGATCATTGCGATCGCGCGGCATCCCCAGACGAATCGGATGGGGTTAACTCGTGCGATCGCAGAAGATTGGAAGTTAGATTTTGATCCATTGCTCGCTGATCCAAGTGATGCACTCGATGGCTATCGAAATGCTGGAGAAGCGATTGAAGCGATTGAGCTAGAGGCAATTCGACTCATCGATCGCTTACTCGAAGATGACATTCCACAAGGACATATCTATACTGTCGAACTGCAATGGATTCAAAGCTTTCTGCTTCCGGCTCTGCAAAGTACCCATCAAGAAATTGACTATCTCCTACATGGTCTAAACGGCGGCTATGTCCCTGCTGCACCTTCTGGCGCACCCACCCGAGGACGACCGGAAGTATTGCCCACGGGACGCAATTTCTACTCGGTTGATATTCGAGCAATCCCGACTGAAAGTGCATGGCAAGTCGGACGAAAAGCAGCAGAAACGATCGTCGAACGCTACACCCAAGAAAATGGCGAATATCCTCGCACCCTTGGGCTTTCGATTTGGGGCACATCGACGATGAGGACAGGCGGCGATGATATTGCAGAAGCACTGGCTTTAATTGGAGTGCAACCTGTGTGGGATGGGATTTCGAGACGGGTGGTAGATTTTGAGATTTTGCCGCTCTCGATTCTAGGTCGTCCGCGTGTCGATGTGACGCTGCGGATTTCAGGATTTTTCCGCGATGCGTTTCCAAATTTGATCGATCTATTCGATCAAGCGATTGCCGCGATCGCCGCACTGGATGAGCCGACGGATCAAAATCCCCTTGCTTCTCAGGTTCGCGCAGAAACGCAAATTTGGGAAGCAGCAGGATTAACCTCTGAGCAAGCAGATCGGCGATCGCGATATCGCATTTTTGGCTCAAAACCGGGCGCATATGGGGCTGGGCTGCAAGGCTTGATTGAATCTCAAAATTGGGAAACCGATGAAGATCTAGCGCGGGCTTATATTAACTGGAGTAGTTATGCTTACATGAGTTCGAGTGTGGCTCAATCTGCCCCCGAAGCGTTTCAAAATCGATTAAATTCGATGCAAATTGTGCTACAAAATCAGGACAATCAAGAGCATGATTTACTCGATTCAGATGATTACTATCAATTTCAAGGGGGACTGACTGCGGCAGTGCGAACGAGCCAGGGGCAGAATCCCACCACTTACTTTGGGGACAACTCACTGCCAGACAATCCGAAAGTACGATCGCTCAAACAACAAATTGCCAGAGTTTATCGATCGCGTGTGATCAATCCCAAATGGATCGCAGGAGCAATGCGCCATGGGTACAAAGGTGCATTTGAGCTAGCGGCGACGATCGATTTTCTATTTGCTTATGATGCGACGGCTCAATGTGTTGAAGACTATATGTATCAAGGCGTTGCGGAGGCGTATTTGTTTGACCAACAGGTGCAAGATTTTATTCAATCGAAGAATCCTTGGGCATTGCGAGATATGGCAGAACGATTACTCGAAGCAAATCAGCGCGGACTGTGGCAAAGTGCGGATGTGAAAACGTTAGATCAGTTAAAAGCGATCGTGCTGGAAGCGGAAGGGACGATCGAAGCTCATATTAGCTAATCTAGCGTTGGATTTCTTTGCTATTTAGAGATGAGTTAGTATTTGACACTCGATCGAAACTGGCTCGTCAGGAATGGTACAAGATTCAGGCTTACAAGATTTAGGGGTAGTGCCCTGAAGGAAATGATGAGAGTTAAAATAGAAAGCGTTGCTTAAGCTCGTCTTAAATCATGCGAGAAATCTATCCTTGCCCAAGCTGCGG
>JALOOO010000297.1:0-6810 GCA_025454375.1 Leptolyngbya sp. Prado105
CTAGTAGTCAGTCAGACAATTATTGACGAGTAAAACGAGTAAGATGAGGCTGGTGAATTTAACCTGAATCAGATGGCGAAAAAATACAATGTTTCCCTGACGGCTGATGAACGACAGTACTTGGAACAATTCACAACGACTGGGAAACACGCAGCCTACCAAATCAATCATGCTCGTATCCTGTTGAAAGCAGACAGCAAACAACCGGGGGGCAGTTGGCGCGATACAGATATCAAAGACGCGCTCGACTTGAGCCTGAGAACGATCGAGCGGGTGCGACAACGATTCGTCGAAGACGGCATGGAAGCCGCGCTGAAAAGTCGTCCGGGGGCAGGTCGGAAACGGGAAGTGACCGGAGAGGTGGAAGCTCACTTGATTGCGTTGCGCTGTAGCGAAGTACCGACCGGAGTGGGACGTTGGACACTGCGCTTGTTAGCAGACCGCATGGTTGAACTGAACTACGTTGAACACATCAGTCATGAGAGTGTGCGGCAAGTGCTGAAAAAAACAAACTGCAACCTTGGAGGCAAGAGTGCTGGGTGATTCCGCCAGAGCAAAACGCTGAATTTGTCTGGCGGATGGAGTCAGTGTTGGAGGTATATCAGACGCGATACAATTCCGCCTTTCCAGTCGTTTGCATTGATGAAGCGACCAAACAACTGGTGCAAGAAACGAGAGTTCCGATTCCAGCTCAACCGGAACGAGTGGATTATGAGTATGAGCGCAATGGCACTGCTAACTTATTCATGGTGTGTGAACCCATGATGGGGTGGCGACGAGTCGAAGTGACTGAACACCGAACGGCAGTAGATTATGCTCATCTGCTCAGAGACTTGGTGGATCTTGACTATCCCGAAGCCGCCAAGATTGTTGTGGTGCAAGACAACCTCAACACACATTCTCCCGCCTCACTGTACAAAGCCTTTGCACCACGAGAAGCCCAACGGATTCTCCAGCGCTTGGAATTTTGCCACACGCCCAAACATGGCAGTTGGTTGAACATGGCAGAGATTGAACTGAGTGTGCTGAGTCGTCAGTGTTTAGATCGCCGCATTGCTGATTTCAACACCTTGAAGACTGAAGTCAAAGCTTGGCAAGAGCAGCGCAATCAAGAACAGACCTGGATTGATTGGCAGTTCACAACCGCAGATGCAAGGGTGAAATTACATCGCCTTTACCCGTCAATCAATTCTTGACTGACTACTAGTGAAGCAAACGAGCTTTACTATTGATGGTATCTTTATGCCGCCGCTGCGAATGCGCCAAGCTCCGATCTATTTTGTGGAAGCTCAGGCTTACAGGGAAGAAGAAAACTTCTACTATCGCTTTTTTGGTGAGATTCATCTGTATCTGAAGGACTACAAACCGTTTCATAGTTGGCGAGCGGTCGTGATCTTTACTGAAAAGCGCTTTGACCCTGGAATTCCAGAGCATTATTCAGAGTACGAAGATAATCCAAGAGTGCAGCGAATCTATTTGAACAAGTTGCCGCCAGAACTGGGAGAACGATCGATAGGTTTGGGATTGCTGCAACTAATTGCAACGAAGCCAAAACAGGCTCCAGCAAAAGGGCGGGCGTTAGTAGATCGAACTCGACAAGAGCTTACGGATGTGACAGCACAGCGAAATCTCATAGAATTAATTGAGACGATTTTTGTTTATAAATTTCCACAGCTAAATTTCCAGGAGATAGGCGAAATGTTAGGACTTGGTGATCTAAAACAGACTCGCGCATATCAGGAAGCAGAACAAGAGGGACGTAGAACAGGACGAGAGGAAGAACGGCAAGAAATTTTACAAATTACAGTGCCATTGCTCTTAGAAAAAGGGATGACAGTTGAAGAAATTGCCCAGTATTACAAATTGTCGATCGAAACAATTCAAAAGTTTACTCCTCAAAATTAGGAGCGCGAAATGTGGGGACGAGATGATTTGAAACAAACTCGTGCTTATCAGCAAGCGGAGCAGGAAGGACGCAGAACAGAACGGCAAGAGATGTTCAAATCACAGTGCCATTGCTTCTGGAGAAAGAAATGACGATCGCAGAAATTGCCCAGCATTACAAATTGCCGATCGAAACTCTCCGACAATTTGCCTCTCAGAAGTAGAGACGGAAAACATAGAAATGAGCTAAAAATTTTGATCGCGCAAAGCGCGAAGAGTAAAGCGGAATAGAGTGTAGAAGTGAAAAGGGTAAAAGGGTAAAAGAATAAAGGTTAAGAAGTCCTGGGGCGCAGAGACGAGGCAAGCCGAAAACCCCTCCAGCTGACGGAGTAGTCGCGCCTGTTCCTGTCGCGAATTGCAGCACGGCAGTACCTCGGAAAGTTGTTCCAGGAGCCGCCGCGTAGTACTTTAACGTTTTCTTGATTGGTTTCTATCTCCCAAACGCGACCGTCGGTAGGCGCATTTATATAATTGTCATGCCACGGATCAGCGCACCATTCCCATACATTTCCGTGCATCTCATACAGTCCGAAAGCATTTGGCGGAAAGCTCCCTACTTCGATCGTTTGTTTTCGATAAATCCCTTTCGGCGCATTTGCATAGATGGAATTGCCGTCATAATTTACGATTTCAGGTGTAATCGTCTGTCCGAAGTGGAACGGGGTCGTCGTTCCAGCCCGACAAGCGTATTCCCATTCAGCCTCACTCGGCAATCGGTAAAGCTGTCCAGTTTTTCGATTTAATCGATCGCAAAACTCGATCGCATCATTCCAAGAAACTCGCTCAACAGGTCGATTGTTCCCTTTGAAGCGAGATGGTTCCAATTTGAGATCTCGATTAATTTTTGGCAATCTCGCGATCGCTCTCCATTGTGCCTGAGTCACTGTAAACTTACCCATGAAGAAAGGCTCGATCGTGACTTGATGCCGAGGTTTCTCATTATCTCTCGCTTCTAATTCCCCGTCTGCGGCTCCCATCCAAAAGGTTCTACCGGGAATCGAAACCATATCGAGAAATACACCTTCTGCAAGTTCTTCTCTGTAGTAACTCGCTTGACCCGGACGGCGATCGATTTCTTCTCCTCGATCGTTGACTGTAATCACCTCAAAGCTAAACGTCGGCAGTGCAGGCTCAGGTGAAGCAATTTCTAGTGCAATCTGAATCTGAGTCAAGAAAGTTTCTCGATTTGCAATTACAAGACTATGGCGAAGCCAGAAAGTCTCGATTTGCTCTGAGGTGAGTGCTAACCCGATGAAAAGAATTCGCGACGCAGGCATCTCAAGACTTTGATGATATTGAGAAACCGCTTGAATATCGCGCTCAATATCTCTTCCAGTAAAACACTCAAGCAGAAGCGGCTGCCCCTCTACCAAGAAGAACAAATCCAACTCCAATCGATCGCCATTCAACAGTTCAATCGTTGCATTCGCTAAACTACTAAACGTCAATCCCTGCTCTTGAAGCAACTGTGAAACTTTCTGCTCAACATACCGCTCAAACCAAACGCCAGTAAAAAACTCAGCAACATAAGGCTGATCTGCCATCGTTCCTCGAATCGTCTTCGTTGCTCGATCGTAGTGAAATTCAGTCAGCAACTCTGCATTCAGAAGGTTATGCCCAAACCCAACACAGCGAGAAATCATCTCCTCCGAAATCTCGCCCAAAGCATAGTGAAAATCTCTTTGCTTCCGCAAAAAAGCCCGTCTCATCTGCACAAGAACAGGAGCTAGCACATCGTAATGATCGCCCAGATCCAAGGCAAATCGATCGAACACTTGCATATCGTGCGATCGAAATGATTGAACTTCGATTTGTCGCTCTCGAAACCAAGCGATCGCTGCATTCTCTTCTGATGCGATCGCTTGATTCTCTTCTCCCTCAAACTCTTGCAAGTCATGAATTGCAACATCCGTAAGCTCTTGGCTCGATCCAGCTAACTCCTCTGCCCATGCCGCATACTCCCCACCCCATCGCTCCAACACCTGCCGAGTCACCCGCGCAAACGGCAAAATCTCACCCGCCACCGACTCCCCCCAAGGCAAATCCGGAATCAAAAACGCCTCAAAATAACTCAGCGCATCCCCAAACCGCCGCGAAATATCAGCATTCACCCGCTCCTGCACCTCCGGCGGCAACTGCTTAAACACTGCCTCCGCAACTTCCTCCCCCACTGCCTGAGCCTCAGAAATCGGAATCGTCCCTAGCAGAACCTCCCGCACCCCCTCCACAAAATCATAATGAGCCGACACCGGACGCAGTAACCCACTCAAAAAAATCTCCGCCAAATACAGCGCATTCGTTGGCTCTGGACTCTCTAGCAACAAATTCTTTTGAATCAGCCGAATCACAGACCAATTCACAGGCAAAACCGCCATCATATCTGCTAGTTCTTGAGCCTTTGCAGAAGCTGTCGCCCGAAATCGCTGAACCAACTGTTTTGCCGTCAAAGGAGCCGCTTGAGCCAGAGACGGCATCGGAAAAGCTTGTAAATTCAAAACCACTCCAATCGTTTGCTGCTCATCCGTTGCGGAGAGCGCTTTTGCCCACTGCCGAAAATATTCAGGCTGCATTGTCACCACAGGCAACTTTAAGCCCTCTGGCAATCGTTGTCGTTGTCGTACCGAAAGCCCTTCAATCCTCCAATCTCGACTCAAAGCGCCCGGTAATCTCGACTTAAAACCGACCGGATAGCCTGCTGACAATGCACTTCGCTCCCAATAAGACTCCGGTAAAAGCTGCACGATCGTCACTGGATTTTTCTGCGACCATAATTCCAGGAGTTTAGGTATCTTTCCTGAACGCCAAGTCCTCGAAGTACAATCACTCAGTAATAAAATCAATCTTCGTCCAGCCGAATCCAGTAGCTCTCTCGGACTCCGCGCCCGACTGCGTAGCCCTGATGCGGTCTGTAAAAATAGCTGCGGATCTCCATCTTCATTTGGCTTCAGTTGCCAAGTTCGCACAGTCCGAAATGCCCCATGCCGCTCCATTAACTGCTGAAATTCAGCGATCGTATCGCGCCAAACCTCCAAAAGATTCGTCACCTCAATCACGATCGCTAACTCTAACCATCGCTCCGGATCTGGCTGCACAACCGGACTCCAAATTTGCGTTTCAGCAATTTGAATCACGGTTGCCTCTTCATCGATCGACCTGCGTTGTTTCGATGCCACTTTCCGCATCAACGGACGAATCGATCGAGCGATCGCTTGGCGATTTCGTAAGGCAACTGACTCTGGAATCTTCACAGGTAAAGCAGATTCTTGCGATCGCGGTTCTGATTCCTCAACTCCTTCTTCTTCAACAGGTTTGGGCGGTTCTGTCACCACAGCCGCCGATTCCGAATTCGATTGAACTGGATCTGAAACGGTTTCGAGTGCTTGATTCTCTTCTATTGGAGCCTGTAATGCTGGAGCTTCCGATTCATCTGGTTCGATCTCTCCTTGCTGCAATGCCAACCACAAAATCTCGGCCAATTCGATAGGACTCAGTTCAAGTCCTGCACGATCGCTTAAGAGCGCTTTGAGATGTGAGATCGGATAGTCCAAACCTTACCCCTCCTCTGGACTACTCAAATCTTTTAGCAATCGCTGCTCTAAATCGCTGAGCTTGAATTCTTTTGTCGCTTTGGTTCGCTCCTGAGTTCTCAGATGAATCGCATTGAGCAGTTGATCTGTCGCTAAAATTGCGCCTGCATCAATCTGCTCACAGAACCATTCGATCAACGCTTTCGACTGCTGTGCAGCTTGTTCTCCTAAGTGCTTTTCTACGATCGCTTCAAGCTCTTTCGGATTCGGATTCGGCATTCTCAAGCGCAAACACCGACGCAGAAAAGGCGGCGGAAAATCTCGCTCCCCATTGCTCGTCATAATCACCAAAGGAAAAGCTCGACAACGTACCACCCCATCTCGAACCGTCACTTTGCGCTGCTTGCCCTGTTCTCGATCGAGCGTTCGCACTGGAGTCTCCGACATCTCTAATCGTTGTAATTCTGGAATCGGAAACTCCCCATCTTCAAACAAATTCAGCAAATCATTTGGCAAATCAATATCGCTTTTATCAATTTCATCGATCAATAACACTCTTGGTAAATCAGTCGCCAGAAAAGCCGTTCCCAAAGCACCCAAAGTAATGTAGTTCCCAGTTTCTTGTCGATTGTCTTGCCTGCTGGCTTGAGCATCTTGAAGCCGAGCGATCGCATCATAACTATACAGCCCATCTTTGAGCGTCGTCCGAGTCGTAATCGCCCATTTCAGAACCGTTCCTAATCCCAACTCCCGCGCCACCGCATAGGCTAAAGAAGATTTCCCAGTTCCCGGATTTCCAGTAATCAAAAGCGGTCGCCGCAATGCTAACGCCGCATTCACCATTTCGATCGCAACATCAGGCGGTTGAAACGTTTCGCCTTTTCGCTGGTGCTGCGCGATCGCACCTTCAGTATCGTCTCTAAACTGTCGCCAACTTGGAGGCGTAGGAAGTTGGATCGAGTCTTGAGGTTGACCATCTCCCCGGTAGACGTTCCAATTTGGTCGATTAGAGCTTGGCATAGTTTAGATACTTCGGTAATCAATAGTCGGAAAGGGACGAAATGGATTATCCAGCAATAAGCAGAGCGAAGCAGCTTCTAGCCTATCAGCCTCGGAGTCATGAGATAAAGCTTTTTGTCGATGTCTTGCTAAAGAATCAGGTAATTGCGCGATCGAACATTTCGTAACCGATTGCATCACTTTTTTAGCTTTCTCAGCATCGCCCTTTGACTGACGCATCCAAAGCGCAATCGGCAAGCCCTGACCCAATAGCTCATCCCAAAGTGCCTCCTGTTTCTGCAATTCATGATGTTCTACAAATTTACATCCGACGACTTGT
>JALOOO010000297.1:6825-7739 GCA_025454375.1 Leptolyngbya sp. Prado105
GTTTTGCCTTGGATGGGATCTAAAAGTTCAAGCGTTTGAGTACAGCGAGTCTCTCGGCAATCTAGCAACCGCTTCCAATATTTCTTCCAATCTCCTGATGCAGATAAGTAATACTGTCGATCAGAAGACCGCACAATCACTGCCTTACATCGCAACCCATTACATTGTTTCTGAATTCTGCCAATCTGAATTTGCCAATGTTCCAGCGGTAAGCTCATTAGCTCGATCGGTAAAAACCATTGAATCACCAAATCGCTCAACGGGATTTGGTAATTGCTTCCACAGGTTGCAATGATCTGGTCTAAAATCTGTGGTAAATCTTCTTGAGCATATCCGGGAGCGCATTTTGGATCGGGTGCGAATGGGATTGAGATCAGAGTTTTAATCGGTTCAATTGTAGAATCCCACGGGTCGGGATCTTGAGCGATCGCAGCTTCAACTCTATACCCAAGCGATGGATTGCCTCGCGTCTTCACCTTGATCATGAGACAAATTTCTGCTGTGCGTACTTCTACTTCTGGCAGAGTCATCCCCTGTTGAATCGCCCAAGCTTTGAGAGAATCCCTTTGTTCAATTGGCTCTTGCATCAGAAGACCGACAAACTGCACAAGCAGGTCTTTAGGAAGATCGATCAATTGCTGAACGAGCGCTTCTAAAGTATCAGGAATCGATCGAGCACGACCTTCTGCGAGACAGTTTCGATAAATTTTGATGACGATCTCAAACCGAATTGGGCTAAGAAGGTCAATCAATGTTTGCGTTTCATCTACTTTCGCCTGAAATTTCTGGAGTTCTGCTTCGAGTCGATCGCAAACTTCTGCGACTCTCTCCATCTCTTTTTCACATTGCTTGAGATCTCTTTCAAGTCGCTGACGATCTACACTGCTGAGTGTAGAACTGATATCGTCCGAAAT
>JALOOO010000298.1 GCA_025454375.1 Leptolyngbya sp. Prado105
GAAGAGGCTGAAAATCGGAAAACCGATGGGCATACTGTGCAAAGTGAAGAAACCGTATCTGCAACTGCAACGCGAGTCGCAAATCCAGACGATAATCTCAAAGCCGCATCGAGCTCTGGTGCAATACTCTTCTGGGTATCAATTCCAACCATCGGAGGCACATCCCAGGGTGCAATATCTCGATTGTTTAAGGCAACGCAGTAGTGCATCATGTAAGCTCGTTGGGGCGGGCGATAAGTCGCAGTCACCTCAATTTCAGCCCCTGCATCCTTCAAAGCTTTCTCAAACGCACGAACCCTCTGACGAAATGGCGAAGCAAGATCATCGATCGTTTTACTTGTCGGAAAAAATCTCACCCACTGCGCCCCGCTCAGTCGAATTCTTTGCCGTCGCGCATACTCCGTTAAAATTGCTAGTCCAGGGGCATAATCAGTTCCAAGTTTCTGCTTGGTTGCAGCAGTAAGCTGAGCATCCAATCTTGGGCGAAAATTAACATCTAATATTTTGTAAGCTTCGCTCATTCCCTTGGTACTGCCAAGCCCAAAATTTCCATCCAGCGTCAAAGGCGGATTCAATCTGCCGATCGCATTCAATCCCCGCTGTAAATCTCGCACCTCCGCCGCACCATAGTTCAGATAGCTCAGTAGCATTGCAGCACTCAAGCCTGCGACGCGGTAAATGAAGCCTTGCGTAAGCGCTCTTGTGTAGGTGGCATTCCCAACCACGCCATCTGCCCTTAACCCGTTCTTTTGTTGATAATCCTTAGTAACTCGATCTGTAACGCTCCCGAAGCCATTGTCAACTGCTCCGATTGGGTAGTTTTGTTCTTGTAAAAATCGCTGCCACGCACCAACGGCTGCTCCAGTTGAGCCACGCTGAATCACGGGTAATCTTAGAGCATTGATATTAAACGGCATATCTTCTCCTGAAACCGACGCAGGCGTTTGTAAATCGCCTCGCAATCTATCATACTGATCGGCACAAAAAAAGGATGTAACGGTTGGTCAATATCCGTTACATCCTTTAAGGAATTAATTCTTTTATCAGGGAACTTCTAAAAGTCCGCCGGAGCCGCCGATCGCATTTTCGCTTTTGCCTTCGCCGCACTCTTCTTCAGCGCATCTAGACGAGTTTGATATTTCGCTCTCAATCGCTTCTTCGGAGTCTGATCGATCAGCGTCTTTAAGGCACTCCCCAAACTCTTATAAGCATTCGGCAATGTATATCCAAAGCGAGTTGCCAACTGGATCGCCCGCTCATCGGCTTCGATCGCTTCTTTGACGTTCTTCTCGCTGTTATTCTTCTGATACAGCCGCCAACCTGCGACACCCGATAATCCCATTGCTAATAGCAGCAGCAACCCATCTTGTACCCACAGTTCACCCACTGCACCGCCAAGCCCGATCGCTAATGCTGCCATTTCCCACCCGTCTTTGGGAATGGTGTCCGCCTGAACTCGCGCAACTTCATGCCAAAACAAAAGATTTCGCTGGTCGATCGCCAGTTGATCCCATTTCGGCATATCAATTTGGATCTCAATTTCGTCCCGCCCGATCTCCTCAGAAGTGATTAAGGGAGGATTCACAGCAGTCGTAGTCTCGATCGTCACCCAACTCTGCAATTCCGGGGGCAGCAGGGTCTTTAAGCGACGTAACTCGCTCATGTCGGCTCTAGCGGACGAGGTTGCATAAGATGTCATGGACTTCAGCCTCAGAATGAACGCCTATCCTCATATATTGTGATCTTAGCGATTCTACGGAGGATGGGTATAGGTGAATTCATTCTGCCTGATAAAAGTCTTATCAAGCAAGTCGTATGAACCGAATCTTTTTGATTAATCGGATAGTCTTATGGGGCTGGGCTGAGGTGGACTCTCTGGCGCGTAGTGGGAAATGATCACGATCGGTAAAATCAACGTAATCAAAGCGATCGCGCTTCCAACCAGATTGACGACAATATTGGCAGATACGGGATGCGATCGTTTCGGAGCGGTAGTCTCACTACCTATGTGCATAGAGCGTTTTAACCAACTCAATAAGGATCAGCAGGAAAGCCCTGATTCTTTCCTAGTTAACCCAGGGCAGAGAAATAGATTTCACTGTATATAGATAATTTTAACGAATTTTCCCGAAGTTACTGTTGGCTATAAACAATCCTGATCAATCCATTGTATTGAGGGATACAAACGATTGATTCGATGGGCAGTTAAAGCACTTTGCTCTATCTAAAGACGGATGTAATTCAGGATTCAACTTTCCAAGGTAAACACCGTTATTTCCGAACTTAGCGAGTACGGTTCTACTGACTGTAACGGAAAATGTGCTTTGTTAAAGTATGGTTAATCGAGATTGAAATTGCTCCTCAGTTGCGAGGTACAGACTGTGAACGATACATCGAATCAACTTCCTGAGTTCCTTCAAGGTGCAGATGACGCAAGTGGTAAGCTTCTCCAGTACGTCCAATCGCTTGATCCTGAAACCATTGCCCAACTTTCCAAGCCGTCTTCGCCTGAAGTGTTGCAGGTGATGGAACGTAATATTATCGGGCTGCTGGGTGGTCTGCCTCCTGAAAGCTTTGAGGTAATGATTACGACGAACCGTGAATCGCTGGGTCGATTGCTTGCGTCAGCGATGATGAGCGGATACTTCCTCAAAAGCGCTGAACAGCGGTTGGCATTTGAGAACTCACTCGCCGATGTCCAATAAGAAATCGATAAAGTCCTCTAGCTCGGCAGAGAGAGGCTCTCTGCCGAGTTTTTTGGTGTCTGAACTGCGATCGCGGCTGCTTAATTGGTATGCCAAATCAGGTCGCACTCTTCCCTGGCGAAAAACCCGCGACCCTTACGCAATCTGGGTTTCAGAGATTATGCTCCAGCAAACTCAAGTTAAAACGGTGATCCCATATTTTGAGCGTTGGATGCAGCAGTTCCCCACGATCAAAGCGCTTGCAAAGGCTGATCTGCAATCTGTGCTGAAAGCCTGGGAAGGTCTTGGTTACTATGCTCGTGCTAGAAATCTTCACCGTGCCGCGCAGCAAATTGAAGGGGATTTTCCAACTGATTTAGAAGGCGTTCTCAAACTTCCAGGGATTGGGAGAACAACCGCAGGTGGAATTCTCAGTGCTGCTTTTAACCAACCGATTTCGATTTTAGATGGCAATGTCAAACGAGTTTTGGCGCGATTGATCGCCTTAGAAACTTGTCCCAGCAAGGCATTAAAACAACTTTGGGCAATTTCCGATCACTTGATCGATCCCAACGCTGGGCGCGATTTTAATCAAGCATTGATGGATTTAGGCGCAACGGTTTGCACGCTAAAAAATCCGGCTTGCTTGGTTTGTCCTTGGCGATCGCACTGTAAGGCTTACAATTTAGGAGTTCAGTCGGAGCTACCCATGTCAGAAACTCGTGCTGCAATTCCTCATAAAGTCATTGGTGTTGCTGTGATTTGGCAGGATCAGCGGATCTTAATCGACAGGCGCAAACCCGAAGGGCTACTGGGCGGCTTGTGGGAGTTTCCGGGTGGAAAACTAGAGCCAGGAGAAACGATTGAGGACTGTATCAAACGCGAAATCCGCGAAGAATTAGCGATCGACATTGAAGTAGGCGAACGATTGATCGTCGTCGATCATACCTATACGCATTTTCGCGTCACCCTGAATGTGCATCATTGCCAGTACCGGTCTGGGGAGCCACAAGCGATCGCATGTGACGAGATTCGCTGGGTCACGGTGGATGAATTGTCAGACTATCCATTTCCCAAGGCAAATATCAAAATTATCGAAGCACTTCGTCAATGAGCTTTTCCGGCTCCCAGATAGAGTTCTGCAACTCTGGGATTGTTTAACAAATCAGATCCTGCACCTTCAAAGCGATCGCGTCCTGCTTCTAAGACGTAGCCACGATCTGCCATTTCTAGAGCTTTGCGGGCATTTTGCTCGACGAGGACGATCGCCGTTCCATCGCGATTGATTTGTCGAATCTGCTCAAAAACACTATTGACCAGAATCGGAGAGAGTGCCGCTGAAGGTTCATCAAGCAGTAGCAAATTGGGTTTGAGCATCAAAGCTTTCCCCATAGCTAACATCTGCCGTTCTCCGCCAGAAAGGGTTCCTGCCCGCTGTTTTCTACGTTCTGCAAGCCGAGGAAACCGCATATAAATCTCATCTTTGAGCGGCTGTAGCGGGACATCGCGCACGAATGCGCCCATTTCTAGATTTTCCTCGATCGACAAAGACGGAAATACATTCGCAATCTGCGGCACATAACACATGCCCTGTCGAACAATTTGATCCGATCGCAAGCCTGCAATTTCTTGAGCGTTGAAATGAATGCTTCCGGTATGCGGAGTCAGCAACCCAAATACTGTCTTCGCGAGTGTAGACTTCCCGGCTCCATTGGGTCCAATAATCGCCACAAGCTCACCCGGATACACTCGCATATTTGCACCTTGCAAGATATCGAGATCTTTCACATAGCCCGCATGAACATTTTGAACTTCAAGAATTGGCGAGGTCATAAAAACCGAAAGGCAACTGGGATCAATTAGAAACTCTAACATCCTTCTGAGTTACTGCGGGGTTGATTGCAAATCGGGGCGCTCTTCGGGCACGATCGCACCTTCAACCGGACAGACTTGGAGACAAATCCCGCAATCAATACAGGTCGCGAAATCAATCCAATACCAATCTGTGCCCTTTGCATTTTTGCCAGGGCCTTCATGGATGCAGGCAACTGGACAAGCATCGACGCAATCCGCAACGCCTTCACAGGTATTTGTAACGATCGTATGAGACACAGTGTTCTTCTCTAAAGAAAATCGACAGACAGGACAGTCGTCCTAATGATCTATTCTCGTACAAGATTCACTGTTTTGACAGAATGAGATGTGGATTTGCTAGTCTATAGAATCATTACACTAGCTTTATTCGGCTCCAAACAATCCTATTTTAATCTTGACTGCATATCATAGAGCCAATGGCGACTTCGGGCTGCTATAGGTTTTAATCTATAGTTAACCGTTAAGATATGTTGCACATATTCTCCAAGCATTTAGTATTCTGAAAGCTGCGACACCCTTCAAATTTTGAACTTTTCATCGCAGTTCTAATTCTCTACAACCATGAAATTCTCTGTATTCCACACGCCCGAACTGACCCCGACCCAGAATGCTGCGGATTGTGCGATCGCGATTGATGTGCTTCGAGCAACGAGTACGATCGCGACAGCGCTTTCATCCGGTGCAGATGCAGTCCATGTTTTCAGCGATATGGACAAACTCATGCACCAGAGCGAAATTCTTCCGCCTGAGAAACGCCTGAGAGCGGGCGAGCGCGGCGGGAGTAAGGTTGCAGGCTGCGATTTAGGTAACTCTCCGCTCGACTGCACGCCCGACTTAATGACAGGTCGCCAACTGTTCATTAGCACCACCAATGGAACTCGCGCCTTGCAAAAGATTCAAGCGTCGCCAACGGTATTAGCTGCCGCCTTGATTAATCGCAAAGCAGTGGTCAATTACTTAGTTAAGCATCAACCTGAAACGGTTTGGATTGTCGGTGCGGGTTGGGAAGGGTCATTTGCGCTAGAAGATACCGTCTGCGCTGGTGCGATCGTTGAGAGCGTGGCTGAGGAATTGGGCTGCGCTCTAGAAGAATTGGTCGGAAACGATGAAATGGTGGGTGCGCTCTCGCTGTATCAGCAGTGGCGAAATAATCTG
>JALOOO010000299.1 GCA_025454375.1 Leptolyngbya sp. Prado105
ACTGCCTTGAATCTTTGATAAATTTAATCTTGTAAGTAAGAACAACCGTCTACGTGACGAATCATCCTAGTACGGAGCAATTCCCGCAACGAAGAACCGGACGCTAATAGCGTAACGACTAGACGAGCAAGTAATGGCAGGAGGAGTGTTATCAACGCCATTAACCTGCTGCGTCATACCCATCGCCCAGGCAAATACAACCTTTGAAGACTGCGCGATCGCATAAGCTGCCTCTTCAATCTCTAACTTAGAAATCCCACAAGTCTCAGTAATCGCTTCCCAAGATGTAGACTGTGCGTGAGCTACAACAGTCTGCCAGTTTTCGGTATGAGCTTTGAGAAAATCTAACGTTGCTAAATTCTGATCTAGCAATGATTTCTGCACTCCAACAAACAGCGCAACATCACTGCCTGGAATCGGTTGCAAGTAACAGATGAATTTTAGATCGTGTTACCCATTCATCGTATCTAGGGTTAAATTTTTTCGTCTTAGAACGTAAACAAAGTTCTAATAACACCAATGACGGCATCTCGATTGTTTTCATCAAAGTCAGGATTGGTCACCCAAATTACCCCAGGGGTAATTGCAATATTGTCACTCACCCGGTAGCGATAGAAGGCTTCTAAGTGCAGTGAAGAACCGCGATCGCGAAATCCTAAATCACTGCGAGTCAATTTTGGCTCTTGTCCAATAAATAGACCGCCCAAATTCCCATCCTTAAACAGATCTGGAAACGCTAAAGTAACTGCCCAATTCCAGACATCACCGCGACCGCGACCAATGTAGTTATGATTCGCATACCCAACCCAACCGCCGATCGCAAACTTTGGCGAAAGTTGGAACGACGCATTAATCCCATAGGCATTGATGTTAACCGGGCTGCCAAATGCACTATTCGATAAGTTACTTCCTGTTGCGCTCAGTGCGAAGGGAACGGTCGGATCGGGGTTGGCACCAGGAGACGGAACATAGGCATTGATATAGGTCAACCCCACTCGCGAAGTCGGACTCAGGTTGAAAATTACCTGAGCTAATGCGCCATACTGCCCATTAAACAAGCCATTGCGATCCTCTGGAATCGAAGCATTCGGCACAAGATAGCCCAAATTTACTTCAGCCGCCGTCCCGATCCGATGCCGTACCCCAATCCCTGCACCCCCAGAATAGTTATAAATTGGGTTCCGCAGAGCAAACAGAGAAACTGCGCCACCATCAAAGAAAGGATTGAGTTGAGCAGACGCATCTAAGTCTACAAATCCGTTTCCAGTTCCGGCTAAGAAGATATCGGTATTGTTGCCCAGTGGGAACCGATAGCGAAGCAGTGAAACTCTGACTCGGCTTTCGCTATTGCCTTCAAATTCAATCCGTCCCATGTTCGTGCCGAGGCTTCCTAAGCCGACGACTCCAGTTGGACTGGTCGCATCTGCTGCCGTGCCGCCTCGGGGGACTAAGTTATTTGCTTGCAACCGAGTAGTCAGTAAATCTCGCCCCGTAAAACTCGTATTCAGGTTCAACTCGACTCGATAGCCTAAGGTCAGGTTGTCTTTCGCGCTCGTTCCATCCGGTCGATCGCCTGCTAAGACATTAATAGCACCTAGCAAGACATTCCCTTGAAGCTTCGTCGTTGTAGAAAACTGCTGCCGTTCGAGCGTTCCAGTTCGAGCTTCTAACGCATCAACTCGTCCTCGCAATGTGGCAAGCTCTATCGCAAATTCTTGCTGAAGTCTTTGCAGTGTTGCTAGGTCTTCTTTTTTGACTAGATCTGCTGTCGAAGCAGCAATCAATTCATTCACTCGATCGAGACAAGCATTCAGCCCTGCTGCGAATTCGTACCGTGTTAAGGCTCGATTGCCGCGATAGGTTCGCTCAGGATAGCCCGCAATACAG
Source organism: Leptolyngbya sp. Prado105 (assembly GCA_025454375.1). Taxonomy (GTDB): domain Bacteria; phylum Cyanobacteriota; class Cyanobacteriia; order Leptolyngbyales; family Leptolyngbyaceae; genus Leptolyngbya. Next base: position 1,888 of record JALOOO010000299.1, read on the forward strand.
CCATAGCGTTCTACTAGCGATTGCAATGCCTGAAATGCCCAATCAGTCGGGCGAACATCGGAGAGTTGAGACACAGAAGTGACCTGTCCAATGTTCTCACCCTGGGGATTTGCTGGAACAATAGGAGCCGCTTGTGCAAGTTGCTCAGATGTCTGGGTCGTTTCAGCCGTTGGAACCGTTAAAGATTCTTCTACTCGTGAAGTAGAAGTTTCGGCAGCGCGAACACTTGCGGCTGAGATAAACAGGGAACTAACCGTAACAGCACAGGTTAATAAATGGAGTTTCACAAGTAATCCTCACAATAAAAAATTGACCCCGCAGCAACAGTGCGACACCGACCCAGAAGCTAAATTCAAAAAGCTCGATCGCAAGCTCTACTACTTTTGGGGAGAAGCATGAGAGCAGTCGCTAATCCTTAATTACTCAGAGATTAATTTTCTGAAGTCAATAAATTCGTCTATCGCAAGACTGAATCATTTGCTTCAAATCACTTCGCAATGTTTAGTGAGGAAAAACTGCTTCAGAATCTAGGTTAAAAATGTAGTCACGATCGAATATCACTGCATCTGGATGCCGAATGATCGAGAATCCAAATTGACTAATTGCTTCAGTTGTAAAGGTCGCGATCGCGAGTTCAATTAGCTTTTTATCTGAAATATTTGGGCGTTCAACAAAGTAATCCCGCCTTGCAAAAAAGAGCTTTTCATCCCTCGGCACAATGATTTGATTCAATCGATGGGTTCGCTGAATGGGCTTGAGATACAGCGTGATAAATTCTTCTTGATTATGTTGCAATCTGTAAAGCCGCTCATGCTCTAACCAACTCATACGAAACAATAATCTGATCAATTCAAAGCCTAAGACATAGTTAAAAATATTGTTTCTTTCTTCAGTACTAACGACAACACGGAGTGCTGATTCTAAGATTAAATCCGGTTGCCTTCTCGCATCTTGAGCCGAATGAATATAGAACTGTCGAATATAGCTTCTTAATAAGCTTTCGCTCAGTTCAGTTGTAATGTAAAAGCGATCGAGATTGTTTTTGACTTTCTGTCGAATTTCGTGATTTTCGATCAGTTTAGAAATCAATCCATTTGCAGTATATTCATCTAAAAATTCAGCCTGGACTTCGGGTGCTGCGGCGCACAGTAAATGACATAGGGAAAGCACATAGCGTCGCTGATTCCAGGGTAAACTTTCCGCCCATTGTTTTGCTTCTAGCGGCAATTTATTGAGAATATTCTCGATCGAGTCAACATTAGCAGGATGAGTCATTGGATGATCAAGGAATCCAGGAAACATTCGCCCAGTATGCCCACAAAAAAGCAGCGTCGTGACGCTGCTCTAGATAAGAGGTATTTTTTTGATTTGTTTACAGACAGATGATTGTACGAGCAGTTCTCTCGTTGTTAAACCACAGTCCTACACGATTTTCGGAACTGTTACGATCTTCGGAACATCCGTAGCCACTTGCTTCAAAGCGTTTCTATGAAAGTAGTATAGGAATTTCGATGGGTGAGGGCTTCCCCCGATCGGATTCCCCGATCGGGGGAGTGATGAAGGTTGAAGAGCGCAGGGCTAATTGACTGACAAAACTCCTGAAAGCCTTCTCACTTCGTTGTCCTACCCGCCCGCACGTGAACGGCGGGCTAACCGAATAACCCCACTGAACTGGGCTGAAAACTCTTCTGAGTGTGCTTTAGCACAGTTGCCGAAATTAGCCCGCCGTTTACGTGCGGGTGGGACATGCGCCACTACGCCACTCCTCCGCACTTATGAAGGGAACCGCCGTTTACGCGCGGGTGGGACATGCAACTCCGCTCACGTTTTGTCAGTCAATCAGGAGCGCAGGGATAGCAAATCGAATGCGTCCGGATCTTGGTATTGTGGATCAAGATAGCTATACAAAATTTCAATGCCTTCTACGATCGACTCTCAAATTACTGCTTTTCCTCTCGCTGCCGTTGTCGGGCAGGAAGCGATTAAGTTAGCGTTGCTCCTAGCGGCGGTTGATCCGGGCTTGGGTGGGGTTGTCATTGCGGGACGACGCGGAACTGCAAAATCAGTCATGGCGCGTGCGATTCATGCCTTATTGCCCCCGATCGAGGTCGTTCAAGATTCAATCAGCCATTGCGACCCCAATATCAGTTCAGAGTGGGACGATTTCACGCTTGAACAATTTGGCGCAGTTGAAGACGTTCCGACTGAGATTATTCGTGCGCCTTTTGTGCAGATTCCATTGGGAGTCACAGAAGATCGCTTACTGGGTTCAGTCGATGTCAGCCAATCGATCAAGCAAGGTGAAACGGTCTTTCAGCCTGGATTGCTAGCAGAAGCAAATCGAGGCGTGCTGTATGTCGATGAGATTAATTTGCTCGATGATCAGATTTCTAATCTATTGCTGTCTGTCCTCACCGATGGACGCAATCAGATTGAACGAGAAGGCATTAGCTTTCAGCATCCTTGTAAACCTTTGCTGATTGCGACGTACAATCCCGAAGAAGGAAATTTGCGGGAGCATTTGCTCGATCGCATTGCGATTTCGCTCTCAGCCGATATGGTATTGGGACTCGACGATCGGGTGCAAGCAGTCGAGCAAGCGACGAGCTATTCTAATTCTCCTCAAGCGTTCTTAGAACAGTATGCTGAAGACCTCGATGCGCTGAAGACTCAGATCATTTTGGCGCGAGAATGGCTCAAAGATGTGCAGATTAGCACCGATCAAATTGAATATCTGGTGACGGAAGCGGTTCGAGGCGGCGTACAGGGACATCGAGCCGAATTGTTTGCCCTAAGAGTTGCGAAAGCTCATGCTGCCTTAGACGGACGCACTGCCGTCAATGCCGAAGATTTGAGAAAAGCGGTTGAATTGGTGATCATTCCTCGATCGACGATCGTGCAGCAAGCTCCACCTGAAGAAGCACCTCCGCCTCCGCCCCCGCCTCAAGATCAGTCCGAGCAAGAGCAAGAACAACAAGAAGACCAGGAAGATCAAGACGAATCCGAAGATCAACCGGAGCAAGACACTCCGAACATTCCAGAAGAGTTTGTCTTTGATCCAGAAGGTGTGATCCTCGATCCAGAAGTCTTGTATTTTGCTCAAATGGCAACTCGGCAGGGCAAATCAGGCAGTCGCACGATCGTGTTTTCAGAAGATCGCGGTCGGTATATCAAACCGATGTTACCCAAAGGCAAAGTGCGCCGGATTGCTGTCGATGCGACCTTGAGAACGGCTGCCCCCTATCAGCGATCGAGAAGGCAACGCGCCGATCAAGTCTTACCGGGTCGCAAACGAGTGTTTGTTGAAGAAAGCGACATTCGGGCAAAACGGCTGGCTCGGAAAGCAGGCGCATTAATTGTCTTCGTCGTCGATGCGTCCGGCTCAATGGCACTGAATCGCATGAATGCTGCTAAAGGTGCAGTGTTGAGATTGCTGACTGAGGCGTATCAGAATCGAGATCAGATTGCGCTGATTCCATTTCGAGGGGAACAAGCTGAGGTTCTGCTGCCTCCGACTCGATCGATTGAAGCGGCGAAACGGAGGCTCGATCGGTTACCTTGCGGCGGCGGTTCTCCTTTGGCTCATGGTTTGACTCAAGCCGTTCGAGTCGGATTGAATGCGAAGCAATCGGGCGATATTGGACAGATTGTGATTGTTGCGATTACCGATGGACGCGGCAATATTTCATTGGCTCGATCGCTGGGTGAAACTTTGCCCGAAGGCGAAAAGCCCGATATCAAAGGTGAATTGCTAGAACTCGCTGCAAAAATTCGGGCATTGGGGATTCAATTATTGGTGATTGATACCGAGAATAAATTTATCTCG
>JALOOO010000081.1 GCA_025454375.1 Leptolyngbya sp. Prado105
TATGCTTTAACGTATCTCATTGAAAGTTCACTGCCTCGTTGTCTGTTTGCCACAGCTAAACTGATTAAAATGAAGAGGCACCAAAGAATGTTACGTTTGAATTTTGAGATTAAAAGAAAAATGCTAAACAAAATTGCACGTCTAAAGCCCGCAATACCAATGGAAGGTTCACTATACGGCACCCGAATAAATGTTCCAGATCTACCATCTAGGTATTTAGAGATGACTCAACGACGCTCCTCTGCTTTGATTGTATTCGCAGGATTGCTTAGCATCCTGACTTTAGGATGCTCGACTGCAACGACATCGAGTGTGCCACAAGCACCAGCACCTTCAGTAACCCCAGAAGCTCAGCCTGAACCAAAACCTGCTGAACCAAAACCTGAAAAAACAGAACCAACGAAAATAGAGCCAGCTTCTGCTGTAGCGCCAAAGCCGAGTCCTGTCGCCTCGACTAAACCTCAATCAGAAGTCCCCACGCCAGACATTTCTCAAGACAAAATTATTAGCTCTGTCAAAGCAGATTGGAATGGCGATGGAGTGAGCGATCGAGCAATCTTAGTGGTAGGTGAACCGACTGAGGCGGATTTGTTAATTTACCTGTCAGGCATTAGCAAGCCTATGACCAAGAAAAATATAGCTTGGCGAGGAGAGATGTACGGAACAAACCCTTCGCTCTCAGTGAATCCTCAAGGGTCGCTTGTAATTACTTCGGCAAATGAAGCAATTGGGCGCGATCGCTGGAGTAAAAAGGTGACTGCTTTGTATGACAAGGGAGAATTCGAGGTAGCTGGATTTACCTATTCCTACCGTGACACCCTCGATTTAGCAAATACCGGAACTTGTGATGTCAATCTCCTAACTGGAAAAGGCATCAAAAACGACAAGGAATTTAGAACAACGCTCAAGCCAATGAGTTTAGCAGAGTGGACTGAAGATTCTGAGCCAAAAGAATGTCGTTAAGTGCGATCGTGCTAGCCGGAGGTAAAAGCTCTCGCATGGGGCAGGATAAAGCCCTGATTGAGATCAATGGAGTGCCTTTGCTGAAACGAACTTGTGATGCAGCAAGACATTGCACAGATTTGATTTATGTGGCGACTTCCTGGCGCGATCGCTATGCTGCAATCTTGCCTGATGTGCAATGGATTGAAGAATCCAGTCCGCGATCGCCAATGATTGCTTTTGTTGAAGCCTTGGAGCAAGTTTCTACTGATTGGGTCTTACTTCTCGCTTGTGATATGCCTCGATTGCAGGGCGAAGTGCTAAAGCAATGGACTCTCCAACTGGCAGAGATTCCAATTGTCGTTGCAAAAACCGATCAGAGATGGGAGCCTCTATGCGGATTTTATCGCCGCGATCGCTTAGAAAGTTTGCAACAATACATCGCTCAGGGTCGGAGATCGTTTCAAGGCTGGTTAGATTCGGAAGCTGTGAAAGAGTTAGTGGTGAGCGATCGCCAAATCTTGTTTAATTGCAATAGCCCCGATGATTTGAAACAATGCCTGCCTTGATTCTGATTTGCGCCGCACTGCTTGACTTTTTGATTGGTGATCCCTGGAATTGGGTGCATCCAGTTCAAATCATGGGATGGGCGATCGAGCAATTTAAGAATTTTACGTTTCGAGTGACACAGCATAAAATCGCTTTACGAATTGCCGGAGTGATTTTAACCATTGGATTAGGATTTGGGAGTGCTGCTGTCAGTTGGGGAATGGTTCAGATTGGAACATTCATTCATCCAATTTTGGGAAGCATGATCGCAGTGATTATGCTTGCAAGTTGCTTTGCTGGCAGGAGTTTGAGACGAGCGGCTGAAGATGTGATAGCAGCACTTGATGATTTGGAAAAAGCCCGATCGCAGCTTCGGTTATATGTGGGACGAGATACTGAGAATTTATCAAAGCCTGAAATTCTCAGAGCAGTTCTTGAAACCGTGACAGAAAATTCAGTCGATGGCGTAATGGCTCCGTTGTTTTATGCCTTGATTGGTGCATTTACGCCGTTTGGTAGTGCGCCATTTGCGATCGCGTATAAGGCAGTCAGTACCCTTGATTCGATGATTGGATATCGCGACGCGCCTTTTACAGATCTGGGCTGGTTTAGTGCGAAGACGGATGACGTTTTGACTTGGTTGCCCTGTCGATTGACGGTGTTTAGCTTGGGATTAATCTCAGGAAGACCTTTAGCCGTTTGGAGAATTTGTCGGCGAGATGCGCCGCAAGATCCCAGTCCAAATTCGGGTTGGAGTGAATGCGTTTATGTGGCGATTTTGCAGGTTCAGGTGGGAGGGATTAATTACTATCGCGGAGTTGAAAAGCATAAACCGCTGTTAGGAGAACCCTTGCAAGCGATTACAATTGACAAGATTTGGCAGGCTTTGAAGTTAACGCGATCGTGTTTTTTGATTTGGTGCGCGATCGCGTTACTTGTTTTCTGGTTTAGCTAGTAAATCAGGATCAATCAAATGGTGCTGCATGGCAAGGATAACCGCCTGAGTGCGATCGTGAACTTCTAACTTTTGCAAAATGGCATGGACATGAACTCGAACGGTTCCCGGTGTAATGTACAGGACATCTGCAATTTCTTGATTTGTTTTACCTTGAGCAATCCATGCCAAAATCTCTTGTTCTCGATGGGTTAGAGAAACTTTAGGGGAGTCTTCAATCTTTTGAGAAATTTGATTTTTAAAAGCTGCTCGAATTTCAGTTGTAGCCGTTGCATCCCACCACGAAGCTCCGGCGGCAACAGACTGAATGGCTAGAATCAGAAGTTTGGATGAGCAGCCTTTTAGACAGTAGCCCTGCGCTCCAGCTTCGATCATGCGATTTACAATTTCTTTCTGAGTATAAGAAGTAAGAACTAACACAGGAAGTGTCGATGAGAACTGCCGAATCTGCCGACAGGTTTCAATCCCGCCCAAACCGGGTAGCCCAATATCTAGCACAACAATATCAACCGCTTGAGACTTGACTTGATCGATCGCAGTTTCTCCATCTTCTGCTTCTGCGACAACTTCTAAGTCAGATTCTCGGTCTAATCGAACTTTTAAGCCGAGGCGAAAGAGTTCGTCATCTTCAACGAGCAGAATTTTGAGCGCCATTTCAAGCAGGAGGGTGATAAGGGAACGTCGGCAAGCGAAACGCAAAAACGGCTCCACCTTGAGCATTTTCTGCCCAAATTGTACCGTGATGAGCTTCTACAATTTGACGAGATAGATAGAGTCCGAGTCCAGATCCTTTGGCTTGTCGATCGCTCTGTCCCTGATAAAATCGCTCAAACAAGTGCGGAATTTCTCCAGGCTTCACGCCTGCGCCTGTATCGATTACTTTGACAGTTTGGTAAGTTGAGCCAGGTTCGAGCGCAATTTCAACTTTTCCACCGCGAGGGGAATGATTAATCGCATTGGTAAGTAAGTTTGCAATGACGCGCTGAAGTTGTAAAGGATCGCCTTTGATCCAGAGAAATTTGCGAAAATCTGATGTGCCATAATTGAGCGAAATGTGAATCCGACGACTGGCAGCGAGTGAAGTCATGGTTGTTGTGACTTCTTCGGCTAGCTTCACCAAATCGACCGGGACGAGATCGAGTTTGATTCCTTCATTATCGTTACGGTAAACATTGAGGAGTGTTTCTACCAGTTGTAGAGTCGTTTTGTGACTCCGCATCATTGTGGCTAGTACGGTTTTTTGTTCAGGTCTTACTTCACCAAAACTGCCCTGCTGAAATGCTTTTAAGGTTTCAATAGCTCCGAGTAATGGCGTTTTTAAATCATGGGTCAAAGTTGAAGCAAACTCTTCTCGAAGTCGGGCTAGATGTTCTTGCGAGTTTAGTTTATTTTGCTGTTGCAGAACAGTTTGCTGATACAACCGATTGCGATCGCTTAATACTCCCGTTACAATCAGCGCAATTGTTGCAATACTCCGATTTGAGATAGTTGAAGCTTCGACAGTAGACACATCGGGCAGCCAGACATTCAGCATCGTAAGAATGCAGGCGATAGCCGTGAATGTAAAGGCTGTCCGTCGGCTCAAATGGGCAGTTGCAATCAGAACTGGACCAATGTAGAGGTAGCCAAATACATAGGCTGGCGGAGTCGAATATTCTAAAAATAGTACGATCGCAAACAGTACAACAATCAACCAGAACGCATGGAGATGCCAATCTTTAGAGCCAACGACTAGTTTGAAGGGTGACATTTGGCTGAGCTAGGGAGAGTCTATTTTCAGAGTTTACGCGATCGAGCTTAGAAACAGAGCGTTTAGATGCAATCTATATTTGCAGATATAGATTGCATCTAAACAATTTGCGGCGAAAGGTATAGGTCGCGATCGCTGCAAAGTTATACCTTGTGTGTTTTGCAAAATCGTTCATGATGGTGACTAAGGATTGCGAATCTAATCAGCCCGGTTAGTAGAATTCACATAATGTGCTGATTCCTCGAATCGCTTTTCCGTATTGCGTCCTTCTTTTTCGATTGGAATTCGATACAACTATGCTGCAAGGATGGTTTCAGATTTCATTAACGCTTCTACTTATAGTCGCGATTACTCCTTTACTAGGAGGATATATGGCTCGGGTCTACCTGGGTCAGAGATTGCTGCTTGATCCGATTTTGAATCCGATTGAGTCGGGGATTTATCGCTTAAGTGGATGTCAGGCACAGGAGAATATGACGGGTTGGCAATATGCAAGAGCGATCGTGTTGAGTAATATCGCGATGGCATTGTTACTTGCTTTCATTTTGTTTAGTCAGGGCTGGCTTCCATTTAATCCGACGAATCTCAGTTCACCAACTTGGGATACAAATTTACATACGATCGTTTCGTTTATTACTAACACCAATCAGCAACATTACTCCGGTGAAACAACGTATAGCTATTTTGCTCAATTTGCTGGACTGGGCTATATGTTCTTTGTTTCGGCAGCAACAGGTTTGGCAGTGGGAATTGCTTTCATTCGAGGACTATCGGGTAGACCACTAGGTAATTTTTATGTCGATCTGATTCGGACGATTACACGGATTCACCTGCCGATCGCAGGACTTGCCACAGTGATCTTAATTGCTGCGGGTACGCCAGAAACGCTCGCAAGTCCTGTTGTCGTGCCGACCTTAGAAAATCCAGCCATCACTCAAGCGATCGCACGTGGTCCGGTCGCTCACTTTGAAGCGATGAAGGAATTTGGTGAAAACGGCGGTGGATTCTTTGCGATTAACTCGGCACATCCGTTTGAAAACCCAAATGCTTTGACAAATCTGCTGCAAATTTTGGGCATGGTTGCAATTCCTGCTTCACTCATCTACACCTACGGGATCATTGCGAACAATCGTAAGCAAGCTTGGTTAGTGTATGGATTGGTCATGGTGCTATTTATTGGGTTTGTAACTATTAATGCGATTGGAGAATACAACGGCAATTCGATCGTGAATGCGCTGCTCGGCAGTCAGGCTCCAAACTTAGAAGGGAAGGAAGTTCGATTTGGTTGGGCACAGTCTGCACTCTATGCAACCATGACAACAGGCACAATGACGGGAGCGGTCAATAGTTTGCACGATTCTTTTATGCCAAATGGCGGCTTTGTTATGTTCTCGAATCTGCTGCTTCAGATTGTTTGGGGAGGGCAGGGAACGGGAACAGCTTATCTATTTGCTTACTTGATTTTGGCAGTCTTTGTCACAGGATTAATGGTCGGGAGAACGCCAGAATTCTTGGGGCGGAAGATTGAAAAACGCGAAGTTGTGCTGGCGAGTTTTCTGATTTTGCTGGTGCATCCGATCGCGATTTTACTTCCAGGTGCGATCGCGCTTTCTCTCCCGAGTGCTGGGGCAGAGGTTACGCAAGGTCTGTTTAGTGGCATCGCGAATCCGGGGTTTCATGGGCTAACTCAGGTACTATACGAGTACGCTTCTGCTGCTGCAAACAATGGCTCTGGCTTTGAAGGCTTGCTCGATAGTCAGCCCGCTCCTTCTGCACTATGGTGGAATTTGAGTTGCTGCTTTAGTCTGCTAGCAGGTCGCTACATTCCAATCGTGTCACTGCTGCTTCTAGCAGATAGTATGTCCCGCAAACAGCCCGTTCCGCTCACGACTGGGACACTGAGAACAGATACGGGATTATTTACTGGGGTCACCGCAGGAGTGATTCTTATTCTTGGGGCACTGACGTTTTTTCCCATTCTGGCGCTAGGACCGATCGCGGAAGCTTTTCAACTTGCGAGAGGCGGTTAGTTGCGATCGCGATTCATCCTTTTCTTCATTTCAATCATTATGAAATCTGATTCTACTCGTCCGACTAAACTGCCTCAAGGAACTCGTGACAGCCGAAAGCATACCTCTAAAGTAAAACTCACAGGGCTATACCAAAGAGCCGTAAGAGAGGCATTTGCAAAACTCGACCCGCGCATTGCTGCAAAAAATCCGGTGATGTTTGTCGTTTGGTTGGCAACGATCGTGACTTTTCTCGTAACGCTCAATCCCAATCTCTTTGGCACGCTTCAATCTGATATCAATCAACAGCGATTGTTAAATGGCATTATTACTTTCATTTTGTTTTTTACGGTCGTGTTTGCGAATTTTGCTGAAGCGGTTGCGGAAGGGCGCGGCAAAGCTCAAGCAGATTCCTTGCGATCGACTCGCTCAGATACAATTGCTCAGAAGGTTCTGCCCGATGGGACAACCCAGGACGTTAGCTCAACTGCACTGCGGCGCGGTGATCTTGTCAGAGTCGTTGCGGGGGATATGATTCCAGCCGATGGAGAAGTAATCGAGGGGATTGCTTCTGTCGATGAATCTGCGATTACAGGCGAATCGGCTCCAGTTCTTAAACAACCGGGAACTGATATTATGAGTTCCGTCACCGGGGGAACTCGAATCATTTCTGACCAGTTGTTGCTCAAGATTACTCAAGATCCGGGACAGGGCTTTATCGATCGCATGATTTCCCTCGTCGAAGGGGCATCCCGAACTAAAACGCCGAATGAAATTGCTTTAACGGTGCTACTTGCGGTTCTGACCCAGGTGTTTCTGATTGTAGTTGCGACAGTTCCCTCGATCGCGAATTACATTGCGAGCTTTCTCGAAACCACACTAGGTGCAGAGTCGGCTAATACCTTTCGCTCTGGTGCGACGATCGCGATTTTGATCTCGCTACTGGTTGCACTAATTCCGACAACGATTGGAGGATTGCTCAGTGCGATCGGGATTGCGGGGATGGATCGAGTCGCTCAGTTTAATGTGATTGCAACTTCGGGACGGGCGGTCGAAGCTTGCGGAGATGTGAATACGCTCGTTCTCGATAAGACTGGAACGATTACTTTAGGGAATCGACTCGCGGATCAATTTATCCCAGTCAATGGTCACTCGATCGAGGAAATGGCGAGTATTTGCTTAGCGGCAAGTATGTTTGATGAAACACCAGAAGGGCGATCGATTGTTCAGCTTGCTCAGAATTTGGGTGCAAAAATTAATCTAGAGAGCAAGTCGGCGGAAGGGATTGAGTTTTCTGCACGAACTCGCATGAGCGGAACGGACATTGATAGTAAAGAATATCGCAAAGGTGCAGTCGAAGCTGTGAAAGGCTTTGTGCGATCGCGCGGGGGAGAGATTCCGAGTACTTTAGACGAAGCGTATGAGCGTGTATCTCGTCTGGGTGGAACACCGCTTGCTGTCTGTCAAGGTGGCGATATGTACGGAGTGATTTATCTCAAAGACATCGTGAAACCAGGACTGCGAGAGCGCTTTGATCAACTCCGACGCATGGGAGTCAAGACAATTATGCTCACTGGAGATAACCGCATTACGGCTTCTGTGATTGCTCAAGAAGCAGGAGTCGATGACTTCATTGCAGAAGCAACCCCTGAAGACAAGATTGATGTGATTCGGCGCGAACAATCGCAAGGCAAGCTGGTTGCGATGACTGGAGACGGAACGAATGATGCGCCTGCATTGGCTCAAGCGAATGTTGGAGTTGCTATGAATTCTGGGACACAAGCGGCTAAGGAAGCAGCAAACATGGTGGATTTAGACTCTGATCCAACAAAGCTGATTGACTTAGTGACCATTGGAAAGCAACTGCTGATTACTCGCGGGGCTTTGACAACTTTCTCGATCGCGAATGACATTGCGAAGTACTTTGCGATCATTCCAACGATTTTTGCGGCGGCTGGAATTGGAGCGCTCAATATTATGGGATTGAAGAGTGCAGAATCCGCTATTGTGTCTGCCTTGATCTACAATGCTCTGATCATTCCGGCTCTGATTCCGCTTGCTCTAAAGGGGGTGCAGTTTCGTCCTTTAACCGCGGATCAACTGCTCAAACGCAATATGTTGATCTACGGCTTGGGTGGGATTATTGCGCCCTTCATTGCAATTAAAGCGATCGATTTGATTCTGCCGTTTTCCTAGTAAAATTCCATGAAATTTAACTTACCTCAAAATTCAATTCAAGCGCTTGAAGACATGGCTGAAACTCTGTCACAGTTGCGCAGACAAAAGCTGCCTAGCTCCCTGTTTTTGGCACTTTGCTTTAATCTCATTCTTGCCCCTGTAGTCTATGCTGCGAGTCGTCATGAACTGTCTCGCTCTCAAGCTTGGTCACTGGGACTACTTGGATTAGCAATAGTTGCGCTATCGGTTTACTTATTTTTTGTGATGTTTGCACCGGAGAGATTCTAATGAGTGTTACACGTGAGGTCGGTAGAGCGATTCGTTCTACTCTCGTTCTTTGGGTAGTGACTGCTTTGCTCTATCCTTTTGCAATGATTGCGATCGGACAAGTTGCTTTTCCATTTCAAGCTGATGGGAGTTTGCTAAAAAATGCTCAGGAGCAGATTGTTGGATCAGCTTTAATAGGTCAGCCTTTTACGAGCGATCGCTATTTTAATAGTCGTCCTAGCACGACAAACTACAGTACGGCTGATCCGAATAAAGATGATGCAGGTGTTCTCAAGACGGGTATTTCGGGCGCGAGTAATTTAGCACCGAGCAATCCTGATTTGCGCGATCGGATTAAAGCTGAAATTCCCAGGCTAGAAAAAGCAGGAGTGAAGCCTACGGCTGATCTAGTCTATACTTCTGGGTCTAGTCTCGATCCGCATATAACACCAGAAGCAGCAAGAGCGCAACTCGATCGCGTTGCAAAAGCACGAGGGCTTCAACCCAATCAGCTTGAAGCTTTGATTCGCCAGAATACAGATGGGCGCTTTCTCGGCATTTTTGGCGAACCAGGAGTCAATGTTTTAAAGCTAAACTTGGCATTGGATACGCTCAGTTCTGTTCGTTCATAAACTATCTTTCCTCAGGCTTATGTATCCTTCGCCAACTGCCTCTAAGCTTTCCCCTCTTAGCGCTCCCAAACGAGGTAAACACAAGATTTTCATCGGCATGTCGCCGGGAGTCGGTAAAACCTATCGAATGCTAGACGAAGGACATCAACTGTACCAAGAAGGAGTCGATGTTGCGATCGGGCTACTCGAAACACACAATCGCCAGGATACTGCCCAAAAAGCAGCAGGTTTAGAACTGATCCCTCGTAAGCAGATAATTCATACAGGAGTTGTCTTAACCGAGATGGATACCGATGCGATTCTGACTCGACACCCTCAGCTTGCCCTCATTGATGAGCTAGCTCATACGAATATCCCAGGTTCTGAGCGAGAAAAACGCTATCAAGATGTCGAGAAAATCCTAGCAGCAGGAATCGATGTCTACTCAACTGTCAACATTCAGCATCTAGAAAGCTTGAACGATCTTGTTGCCAGAATTACTGGCGTAGTCGTGCGAGAGCGCATTCCAGATCGATTACTAGAGGAAGCCGATGAAGTCGTTGTCGTCGATGTCACCCCCGAAACACTCGAAGAACGACTACGAGACGGCAAAATTTACGCCCCTGAGAAAATCGATCGCTGCTTGCAAAACTTCTTCCAACGGCGAAATCTTATTGCGTTGAGAGAACTTGCACTGCGGGAAGTGGCAGACAACATCGAAGAAGAAGGAGTCGAAGATACTACAAATTCTGCTAATGCTCCTTACTGCAACATTCACGAACGGGTACTCGTCTGCGTCTCGACCTATCCAAATGCCGTACAACTGATTCGGCGAGGCGCGAGAATTGCAGGGTATATGCGCGCTCCGCTCTATGGCTTATTCGTCAATGATCCAGACCGTTTTCTCACTAAAGAAGAAAGTTTGCATATTGAAACTTGTGAGAGACTGTTGAAAGAGTTTGGAGGAGAATTGATTCGCGTCAATGACTCCAACAAAGCAACCGCGATCGCAAAAATCGCAAACCATTATCGAGTCACTCAAATTGTAATTGGAGAAAGCCAGCGATCGCGATGGAAGCTGATGCTCCGAGGGTCACTCACGCATCAGTTACTGCGATCGTTAAAAAATATTGACGTTCATATCATTGCAACTGATAAAAATAATGTCAGCAGCTAATCGCATTATGATGATGATGCTTAATACCGTGGCATCGTCAATGGAATTTTGTAGATTTGTTGCAGTTAGCATTGCTGTGCTTTATGCGCCGATTACAGCCGCTCAAACGCTGTATCTCGATCGCGCAGATCAAGGGATGGTCACCTCTGCACATCCCCTTGCTAGCGAAGTCGGATTGAACATTCTCAAGCAGGGTGGAACCGCTATTGATGCTGCGATCGCAACCACCTTAGCCATTTCAGTAACCGAACCCTTCTCTGCTGGAATTGGCGGCGGCGGCTTTATGATGTTCTACCAGGCACAGAAAAATGAAATGAAAGCTCTGGATTTTCGAGAACGTGCGCCCCTAAAAGCTCGCCCAAACATGTACTTAGATGCCCAGGGAAAAGTTCGCCCAAATCTTAGCATCGATGGTTACTTAGCCGTTGCAACCCCAGGAACCATCGCAGGTCTATACGAAGCACATCGCCAATATGGAAAATTGCCCTGGAAAACAGTTGTAACCCCTGCGGTGACTCTCGCTCAATCTGGATTCCCAGTCAGCCACCGATTTATCAAAGCGACTGAATCGCGGAAATTTCAAAACACCGAAGCGAGTCGGATTTTTACTCGCAATGGTCAGCCTTATCAATGGGGTGAGCTTTTTAAGCAGCCTGACTTAGCTAAGACTTTAAGCGCGATCGCTGAAGATCCAAATAGTTTCTACCGAGGCAAAATTGCAACGGCGATCGCCAATGATATGCAGACGAATAACGGTCTAGTAACCCTTGAAGATCTCAAGCAATATCGTCCCATTTGGCGCACTCCAGTCTGTGGAAACTTCCGCAAGGCGCGGGTTTGCTCGATGCCGCCGCCTTCGTCTGGAGGAGTGCATCTGATTCAGATTCTCAATATGCTCAGCGACACCGATCTCAAGACCATCGGCTGGCACAGTCCAGATACATTACATCTCCTCACGGAATCGATGCGAATTGCTTACGCCGATCGCGCAACTTATCTTGGTGATCCCGACTTTGTAGACGTTCCAGTGTCTGCTTTGATTAGCCCGACCTATGCCAAGCTTCGACGCTCAGAAATCGATCCAAAACGAGCTTCGACCTCAGTCAAGCCTGCTGATCCAACCGTGCTAGAAAAGCTTTCAAAAGAATCGACTGAAACGAGTCATCTGACAGTTGTTGATCGCGATCGCAATGCGGTGAGCCTGACTTTTACAATCAATCTTGGCTATGGGGCTGGCATTGTTGCCAAGGGAACTGGCATTGTTTTGAACAATGAAATGGATGACTTTGCGATCGCACCGAATACTCCGAATGCGTTTGGATTAGTCGGAGGTCAAGCCAATGCGATCGCACCTCGCAAAACGCCGCTTTCTAGCATGACTCCAACGATTATTACTGAAAATGGCAAGCTCAGAATGGCAGTAGGCACACCGGGTGGCAGTACGATCATTACAACAGTGCTTCAGAGTATTTTGAATGTCTTCGTCTACGACATGGATGTACGACGCGCGATCGCCTCGCCTCGAATTCATCATCAATGGCAACCGGATCGATTGAATGTTGAACAATGGGGACTTGACCCGATGACGATCGCCGAACTGCAACGTCGAGGACATCAGATTCGACAACGCGGAACTTGGGGCAATGCGAATGCGATCGTCGTTCGTCCTGACGGTACTTTAGAAGGAGCGGCTGATCCAAGAGGGGAAGGAGTAGCAGCCGGATATTGAACTGCTGGTCGCAGCTATCCCCCCATCTTCCCACCTTTCTAACTCGCCTCCGTCTTCAACAATCGATCAATTAACGAAGCCGGACGCTGAGCATACTGCCAAGCAAACGCATGACGAAACGCTGCATCCTGACAAGCTTGCAACTCCTCGAACCCAATCACATCCTGAGTCAGAAGCGTCTCATACTCAAACGGCAAGCGCACATCATTCAACCCTGCATTATCCGTACAGATCGCAATATCAACTCCCGCATCAAAGCATTGATCAAACACCTGCTTCAATTGGCGAATCTCCTGAAGCGTGCCCGTCTTCAAATACGTTGTCGGACAGACCTCCAAACATTGCTTCCGTTCTGCAACTTCCTTTAGCAAATGCGGATACTTCAGCGGAATCTGAATCCCATGCCCAATCCGATGCAAAAACGGCAGCAGTTCAGGATAATTTCCCTCTGTCTCGTACAAATGGCAAGTCGCCTTGAGATTGAGCGATCGAGCATATTCAAACAAC
Source organism: Leptolyngbya sp. Prado105 (assembly GCA_025454375.1). GTDB lineage: Bacteria > Cyanobacteriota > Cyanobacteriia > Leptolyngbyales > Leptolyngbyaceae > Leptolyngbya. Next base: position 12,675 of record JALOOO010000081.1, read on the forward strand.
TCGATAAACTCCTCCATTCGCTCTCCATAGTGAGCATCACCCCCCGCTAAATCAATCGCACAAATATACTCCGGCATCTGCGCCGCCAACTCCACGATCGCTCGATTTACTTCATACGGCAACTTCGAGTGCATACAGAGAATCTGACTACTGACGATCGGATACTCCTTCAACCGACTCGATCGCCCGACAATGTGGGCAATTTCGGTCATCTGCTCAATCCGGCGCGACTGATCCAGATTCGGATTCGTTCTTAAATAAGGCGTATAGCGAAGCTCCAAATACGCCAAATTCTCAAAAATATAAGCCCCACGCATCAAACGGTAAATAAAGTAGGGCAACGCTTCCGCCGTTTGAACTCCCTCTACGACTGTATGCAATTCCAAATACTCATCCAACGTGTTGCGGGGTCGAGTATAAAAATCCTCAAACTCTGGATAATCCGAAAAGCGATCGATTAGCTCTGATTCACTTCGTTCAAGATAGCGCCAGAGAATCCGAGGCACAACCGATCCGCCCAGGTGACGATGCAATTCTGCGTATAAAGCCACAAGCACCTCTTGTCTATGATTCTGATGATTGTTCTCTATTCTGACGTGTTCTTTTAAACTTGTCCGGGTCTTTGCAATACCAAAATCCAAATTTTATTACGACATTCAGTAAAACACCGAGTGCCCCTCCGCCTTATACAATGAGAAAACATACTGTAAATTTCGATAAATCCCTCTAAGGAAACAACAATGGATCTGGTTGCACTTCAAGGCGTTTTAGATAATCTGTCATTTGCTGTATTGTTCGCCACAATGCTGATCTACTGGGTCGGTGCAGCCTTTCCTCAGATTCCTTACGCCTCGACTTTAGGAACCGCTGGAATGGCGATTGCGAATCTCTCGACCGCCGCACTCCTTGCGGCTCGTTGGATAGAAGCAGGCTACTTCCCGTTGAGCAATCTTTACGAATCGCTCTTTTTCCTCGTCTGGGGCATCACCACGATGCACCTGATTGCGGAAAACATGAGCAAGAGTAAATTGGTTGGGGTTGTGACTACTCCAGTCGCAATGGCGATTACAGCTTTTGCTGCCTTGACTCTGCCCGACACAATGCAAGCCTCTGCGCCGCTCGTTCCTGCATTGAAATCAAATTGGCTAATGATGCACGTCAGCGTCATGATGCTGAGTTATGCAACTTTGATGGTGGGAGCACTGTTGGCGATCGCATTTCTCGTCGTCACTCGTGGACAGAATATCGAACTTCGAGGCAGTTCTGTCGGCACAGGCAGCTACCGAGAAAAATCCTATCAAATTCACCGTTCAGAAGACGTGAGCATAAATGGGGGAGGAACCGCAGTTTTAGAGAAGACAGCCCTCTCTCCACAACGTTTGACGCTTGCAGACACTTTGGACAATATCAGCTACCGAGTGATCGGACTCGGCTTTCCGCTATTGACGATCGGAATTATTGCAGGCGGCGTTTGGGCAAATGAAGCCTGGGGATCGTACTGGAGTTGGGACCCGAAAGAAACTTGGGCATTGATTACCTGGCTCGTTTTTGCCGCTTATCTGCACGCCCGGATTACAAAAGGTTGGCAAGGTCGCCGTCCTGCATTGCTTGCAGCAGCAGGCTTTGTCGTCGTTTGGGTCTGCTATCTGGGCGTGAATCTTTTGGGGAAAGGACTCCATAGCTACGGTTGGTTCTTATAATGCACAAGAGAACGCGATCGACAGAGGTTTGAGAATGGATAACGGATTTACCCCAATGAATGATGACGAAGTCTTGTTTGTCGATCGCGGTCGTGTGTTGATGACCAATCCGACGTTCAAGGTGAGCGAATTTCTAGATCAGTTGGCGCAAGCGGTCAGCGATCGAGAAGGCGAATGGACCGAAGATAACGAAGCCTGGTTTGAGGATGGCTTAGAATGTGAAGCGTTGCGGTTCAATTCAGGCGTAGGTTGGCAGCGAGGTCGAGTCAGAATTCGCTTAGAATTTGCCCCCTCAAAGCCGCAGGAACGCTTACCAGAAAGATCGTCAGCACGTCAGGCGGATTCTTTACAACCAGAGCCGCTTACCGATCGCCTCCGACCTCGCAATATCGATGATATTTACTCAAACGACGATTACCGGATCGGAGGGCTTGGGAACCCTTAAAGCCCTGTTCGTTCACGCCAGTCAGTGAATGGACGTGATGAAAACGCCGCGATAAATATTTGTGCGGTTGGGGCATCGACCGCTAAGTTATGCGATGTTAGACAGGCTACGCCTGCAATTGCTGTCTGAGCTTAGAATTCCCGCGCGTTCACGCCGGGGAGTATGTCAATAATATTCCTTTTGAGGTAGGCAGCGCTGTCTACCTCTCGTTTTATTTTTGAACAGTTGTCGCTAGCAACAACCTTAAATGAATATATTGCAGATTCGGAGTACAGCATTTCTCTCGCTGAATTTGTAATTTTCCTCTATATAGATATTCACCGAATTTGCACTTTAGTCGTCTCACATGAGACTGGAACATTGCAAAAGCCGATCGACTCTCGATCGCTGATGAATATTGCAAAAACGTTAAATTTCAGCAACGTTCGATCAGGAAAACTAATTTTTTAAGTACAAATACTCATCCAAAATCAGAGAAATCGAAAAAAGTTCCGAAAATCCATATAAATTAGTCGTTTCAGGCGTTCACTTTTTTGAAACAGACTATAGAATGAGCAATTGAAATTTCGAGAGAATCGGAGTTTCAGCCGATCTGAATTCGATCTTTGGCAATTCGCAAATCAGTCTCATTTGAGACGAAAACACCATTATTACTCTCTGAGGAGAAAGACTATGAACAAAGGTGAACTGGTTGATGCAGTAGCAGAAAAGGCAAGTGTCACAAAGAAACAAGCGGATGCCGTCTTGTCGGCTGCGATCGAAACGATCGTCGATGCCGTTTCGTCTGGTGATAAAGTGACCCTCGTTGGCTTCGGATCGTTTGAATCGCGCGAACGCAAAGCGCGGGAAGGACGCAACCCGAAAACTGGCGATAAGATGGAAATTCCAGCAACTCGCGTGCCCGCATTTTCCGCAGGCAAGCTGTTCAAAGAAAAAGTTGCTCCCGAATAAGATTCACTCGACTGTAAACAGGCAGGTAAAGTCATTGACTCGTCCAGCGCATGGGGGAAATTTATCTTGGGCAGCAGGTCTGGTTGGCTGTTCCCCCAGTGCAATTCTTGATTTTTCCGCCAGCATTAACCCGCTCGGGACTCCGCGATCGGCAATTGATGCAATTCAAGCAGCATTGCCCTTACTGCGGGATTATCCCGATCCAAACTATCAGCAGGTGCGATCGATGCTAGCTCAGATCCACCAGCTTTCCCCGGATTGGATTCTGCCGGGTAACGGGTCTGCTGAGTTGCTGACTTGGGCGTGTTGGGATTTGGCAGAATTGAGTGACACCGTTTTACTCGTTCCAGCTTTTGGCGACTATTTTCGAGCGCTGAAGACGTTTGGTGCGGCAATAACCCCCTGCTCGATCGACGAGACAAGTCTTGAAGGACATGCAGGTCTTTTGCTCAACAATCCACACAATCCAACCGGGAAACTGTTTGATCGATCGTGGATTTTAGAGCAGCTAGACCAGTTTGAATTAGTGGTGGTCGATGAAGCGTTTATGGACTTCTTGCCGCCTGAAACGGAGCAGAGTGTGATAGATGCGGTGCAGGATCATCCAAATTTGGTCATTCTGAGATCGCTGACCAAGTTTTATAGTTTGCCAGGATTACGATTTGGATATGCGATCGCGCATCCCGATCGATTAAAAACTTGGCAAGAGCGGCGAGATCCGTGGTCGGTCAATATTTTAGCTGCTGCTGCTGCTGAGGCAGTGTTGCAGGATGTTGAATTTCAGCAGCAGACATTTGATTGGCTGAATGCCGCCCGTCCGCAATTGTTTGCCGGGTTGAAGCAAGTTCCAGGACTGACTCCACGATTGGGAGCCGCAAACTTTTATTTGGTGAAATCTGCGGGTTCGGTCACCCAACTACAGAAACAATTGCTCGAACACGATAAGATGCTTATTCGAGATTGCCTTAGTTTTCCGGAATTAGGCGATCGCTATTTTCGAGTTGCGGTTCGCCTCAATTCGGAAAATCAACGCTTAATTGATGGGCTGAATTCATGCCTGCTGACTACGATTTCGTAATCCTTGGATACTCAGAAACTGGAATTTATGCGGCGATCGAGGCGGCACGAAACCGTGCTAGGGTCGCAATTGTCGAGCAAAATTGTCAGCCAAAACTTTCGCGTGTCAGAATTCTCTCTCACATTACGAAAACGTTAGACCAAGTGAATCGATCGCGGTCTTTTTTTGATTCGGATGTGCGATCGCTCTCGTTCGATACGATTGAGCGCTACATTAATACGGTTGAGCGATCGCATCAAGAGTTCTACGATCCTGCCAAATTAGCCTCGTTAGGGATTGAATTCATCCCAGGTGCAGGAGAGTTCTGTCGCAAGCCACAGACCGGATTCATAGTGAATGGGAGGCTTCTACGATCGCGCTCCTACCTTATTGCAACCGACTATCGTCCGGCAATTCCTGATCCACCCGGTTTGTCTGCTGTCAATTTTCTCACTGCCGATCAGCTTTTACTCAAAATTCCCGATTCGATCGTGATCATTGGAGATGATCCGATTGGGGCTGAGTTTGCGCAGGTCTATGCTCGATTAGGATCTCAAGTCACGATGTTGCTGCGACAGCCGCATTTGTTCACGATGGCTGATCCTGAAGCCGCTTTCCTCGTCCAAGCGGCTTTAGAAGCAGAAGGGATTCGGTTCATCAATGCGCTGCACATTCATCAAATTCGGCAAGTCGGATCAAAAAAAGCGATCGAGATTGAGAACTATACGATCGAGGCAGATGAATTGCTAGTAACGGTCGGTTGGCAACCCACGATTTCGGATCTCAATCTTGAAGCCATGGAGATTCAAGAACCAATCCAACTCAACGATCGCTTACAAACGGCTCATCCACAGGTCTACTGGATCACGCATCCGGTGCAATCGATCGCCCGCTATCAAACTGACATCGTGTTGAAGAATCTATCAGGTCTGCCAATTTTTAAAGTAGATTACGATCGAGCCATTCAATCTATTGCGACTGAACCCGAATTTGCTTGGATAGGGTTGAGCGAATCTCAAGCTGTACGCCGTTATCGCAAGGATGTTTTAGTGCTACGGCAGCCGTTTAGTAACTTGACACAAGCTCAGATTTTAGGAGAGACCACGGGGCTGTGTAAGTTGATCGTGCGTCGCAGTGGTGAGATTTTAGGAGCGCATATCGTGGGAGCAAGCGCGATCGAGCTTGTGAATGTGATCGCGTTTGCGATGGCTGAGAACTTAAGCGTAAAGTTCTTCGATCGAGTTTCTCCTGCCTCTCCTGCAATGTTTGAGGTGTTACAAAATGCAGCCCAGGAATGGCAAGATTTGACGCGAAGGAATTTTTTCCAGGATTTGCGAGAAAGCTACTTTGCTTGGCAACGGCGCAGAGCGATATAATTTAACAAAATTTGCAACTTTAGGACTGATTTATCTTGCATATCTAAGCAAAATCACCAGAAAAGCGGATAACAGAACTCCAAAGAATAATCGTTAAGGGTGGAATTCTAAGATGAGCAGATTCAAACATGCGATCGTCATTGGTGCAGGAATGGCGGGACTACTAGCAGGGAGAGTTTTAGCGAATCACTTTGAGCAAGTGACGATTGTCGAACGCGATCGCATTCCGGATCTGCCGCAATCGCGCAATGGAATGCCCCAATCCAGGCATTTACATGTTCTATTGATGCGCGGACAGTTAATCCTCGAAGCATTATTTCCAGGACTGCGCGATCAGTTGCTGCAAGCAGGAGCCATTTCACTCAACCCTTCAGGCGATGTAGCATTATTTGGTGCATTTGGTTGGCTGCCCCGGTATCAATCTAACTTAGTTCAACTCTCAATGAGCCGAGACTTACTCGATTGGACAATTCGCGAACGGTTAAAGCAGATTCCAAATGTGCAATTTCTATCTGAGTCACAGGTTACAGGATTAATTGCAACCGAAGACGGGCAAGGCATTAGCGGCATTAAGATTCGAGATCAATCCTTGTTTGCAGATTGGATTGTCGATGCGAGTGGACAGACTTCTAAAACGCCACAATGGTTGAGCGCATTAGGCTATGAGCCGCCAGAAGAAACATTTGTTAATGCTTTTATTGGATATTCGAGTCGAATCTATCGGCTTCCAAAAGACTTTCAGGCAGATTGGAAAGGCATATTTATTACTTGTTCGCCTCAAGGAGCTACAAGAGGCGGCATACTTTTTCCGATCGAAGGCGATAGCTCCGATCCCCATAGTGTCCGCTGGTTAGTCGGAGTGTCAGGGGCAGAGCGCGATTATCCTCCGACAACTGAAGCAGAATTCTTAGCCTTTACAAAAACTTTGATCAGTCCTGAGATTTATGAGGCGATTCGAGAGGCAGAACCCCTCACGCCGATTTACGGATTTCGCAAAACTGAGAATCGACTGCGACAGTATGAGAAAATGCAGCGTCAACCTGAAAACCTCGTTGTGACGGGACATGCAGCTTGCACATTTAATCCGCTTTATGGGCAAGGGATGACAGTCGCCGCCCTGAGCGCACAGACTTTGAACCAATGCTTTGCAACTCATCGATCGAGTTCGCTCCAAGGACTGGCTCGAAAAGTTCAGCGAGAAGTCGCAAAGGTACAGAATCAGCCCTGGACATTTGCGATTAACCAGGATTACCGCTACCCCAGTGCTAAAGGAATGAAGTCGAAAGGATTCAATCGGTTACTAGATGCGTATTTCGATAATCTTGGACAGTTGATGACCCAGAAGGCGGAGATTTATGAGGCGTTTCTAGAAGTCATGCACATGCTCAAGCCTGCTTCTAGTCTATTTCAACCCGGAATTGCACTTCAGGTACTTGGACAGGCAATGCGATCGCATGCAAATTAAGTCATTTACATTGAAGGATAGGCAGAGCCGCAGTGGGTTGCGGCTCTGGAATTAGTTTGAACCCAAAAAAAGAGACAAAT
>JALOOO010000300.1 GCA_025454375.1 Leptolyngbya sp. Prado105
AGTAGGGAGTAAGAACTTTATCCCACTCCCTACTCCTTGCTCCCTACCCGCCCTAATTCACGGACAATATCAGCAAAAAATTGGGAACTCAGGCAAATGGCAGACATTTCAGCAAAAGCGGTGAAAGAACTGCGCGAAAAAACTGGCGCAGGGATGATGGATTGTAAGAAAGCGCTGACCGAAAACGGCGGCGACATGGAAAAGTCGATCGAATGGTTGCGCAAGAAAGGAATCGCTTCGGCTGATAAGAAAGCAGGAAAAACAGCGGCTGAGGGTTTAGTTGGAAGTTACATTCACATCGGCGGTCGGATCGGTGTATTGGTTGAAGTAAACTGCCAAACTGACTTTGTTGCAAGAAACGAAGCATTCCAAGATTTAGTTCGCAGTATTGCGATGCAGATTGCGGCTAGCACAAACGTTGAGTATGTCCGTGTTGAGGATATTCCGGCGGATATCGTGGCACGCGAAAAATCGATCGAGATGGGCAAAGATGACCTCGCGGGCAAACCCGACAACATCAAAGAAAAGATCGTGCAAGGTCGAATTGATAAGCGCTTAAATGAGATGTGCTTACTGCCGACTCCTTACATCAAAGATCCCAACATCACCGTTGAGGAATTGGTGAAGCAGAATGTTGCACAGTTGGGTGAGAATATCCAGATTCGTCGCTTTGTTCGCTTTGTCTTAGGTGAAGGCATTGAGAAGGAAGAGTCGGATTTTGCGGCTGAAGTGGCAGCACAAATTTCAGGCGGCAAATAAAGTCTGATCCGTAACGAAAAACCTCCGGGGTGTGAACATCTCGGAGGTTTTAATTTGGGAAAAGATGAGTTTAGTGAATACTTTTGGGTTTGCGACTCGAAAATTGCTTCTCAGGATCAATGCCTTCAAACGTTGGCGGCAACCAAACTCGAACGACTAACAGAAGTGCCATGACCACTAAAAATGCACAGCCCGCTAGAATTTGTGTCCATTGCACCTCCAACACGCCTCGCACAATAAACTCTCTCAGCACCGAAACGATTGCAACTTCGACTGCAACCCCGATCGAGACTCGCTGCTCCTGCAAATAGATAATTAACAACCGAAACATCTCAACCAAAATCAGCAAAAACAAGATATCAGCGGTCACCTCATGAAAATTGAGCGGAGGTAACAGTGAGATAAACATCGCTCGCAACTGGATCACCATCACACAAAACAATCCAATGCAAAGCGAAACGACAATCAAATCCTGAACCGTTTCTAAGGTTTTGACCAGGTAGTTGCGACTCCAAGTTACTGACCACCGTTCTTCGGTCTGAGTCAACGATGAGTACGATGGCTTGATCGAATCCTGCATAGCGGTGGCTCCTTAATAATGAGACATGAACTTTATTAAAGTTGAGCTAAGTTTATATTTCAAGTCAGTTTCCATTGATTTAATTTATAGAACTAATCAAGCAAGCGATCGCGGATCCGTTTGGAAGAAACCTGCTAAAGTGTATCTGCATTAAGAAGCGGCGATTTTAAGATATGACTAGAGCGGGTGTTGGAATTCGCACAGCCCAAACGCGATCAGAGCGCATGACCGGACAGATTCATGTGTACGATGGCGCAGGAAAAGGCAAGTCTCAGGCAGCCTTGGGCGTAGTTTTGAGATCGATTGGACTGGGGATTCAAAATCTTTCTCCAACCCGAGTTCTGTTGCTGCGATTTCTTAAAGGTCCGGGTCGAACGTATGACGAAGATGCTTCGATCTCAGCCTTACAGCGAGCTTTTCCGCATTTGATCGACCAGGTTCGTACTGGGCGTGGAGAATACTTCGGGGCAGACGAGGTGACAAAGTTTGATCGGCAAGAAGCTCAGCGCGGATGGGATGTCGCAAAAGGTGCGATCGCATCTGGACTTTACTCAGTCGTCGTGATGGACGAACTCAATCCCGTTCTGGATCTTGGACTGCTTGCAGTTGATGAAGTCGTCAGAACTCTGAAAACTAAACCAGATCACATGGAAGTGATTGTGACTGGACGGGCGGCACCTCAGGCATTAATCGATATTGCGAACTTACATTCTGAAATGAAGCCGCACTATCACTTAACAAAAGAAGAAGGCATTGCAGGTATTGAAATCTATACGGGTGCAGGCAAGGGCAAATCGACGAGCGCATTAGGGAAAGCCCTGCAAGCGATCGGAAAAGGAATCAGCCAGGATAAATCCCACCGCGTTTTGATTATGCAATGGTTAAAAGGTGGAACTGGCTACACTGAAGATGCCGCAATTAACGCATTGCGTCAGAGCTATCCGAATTTAGTAGACCATCAGCGATCGGGCAGAGATGCGATCGTCTGGCGAGGTCAGCAGCAAGAATTAGATTATGTTGAAGCTGAGCGAGCTTGGGAAATTGCCCGTGCCGCGATCGCATCGGGGTTGTACAAGACGATTATTTTGGATGAGTTGAATCCGACCGTAGATTTGGAGCTTTTACCAGAAGAACCGATTGTGCAAGCCTTGTTACGCAAGCCGCGAGATACAGAGATTGTAATTACTGGACGCTGTAAAAATCCACCTGCCTATTTTGACTTAGCCACTGTTCATTCCGAGATGGTCTGTCATAAGCACTATGCAGAAAAAGGAGTCGATCTAAAGCGTGGCGTTGATTTTTAGAGCATTTTGCGCATCAATTTGCTAGGTTATCCCAGATTAATTGGGGATCGCGATCAACTCTGACAACTCAACCCGAATAACAATACGTAGCGCAAGGTTCATGCTACAAATCGTGAACTGACGCTCAGAAGGCTTGATTTATCTCAGCAGAGCATTTGAAAATTGACTGACTGAAAGTTTGATACAGAGATTTGCTGTGAGCGTTCTAATTCGATTAATTCTGGGACTTGTGTTTGCGATCGGGGGACTGTTTAGCTACTACGGCAATACCGTCCAGAACCCCGTAACGGGCGAAAATCAACGGGTTCAACTGACTCCGCGTCAAGAGATTGTTTTAGGACTGCAAAGCCGTCAGCAAATGGCAGCCAGACATGGCGGTTTGTTTCCTGACCAGAGCTTGCAAACTTATATGGATGAAGTTGGACAGCGGATTGTTCAACGATCGGGCGCTGCTAAATCGCCTTATACCTATGAGTTTCATCTCTTGCGCGATCCTCAAACGATCAATGCCTTTGCTTTACCTGGCGGACAGATTTTTATTACTGAGGCACTGCTTGGGCAGATGAAGTCTGAAGCGCAACTCGCTGGCGTATTCGGGCATGAAATTGGACATGTTGTCGGTCGGCATGGCGCAGAACATTTAGCCAAACAGCAGCTAGGAAATTCGCTAATTACAGCCGTAGGAGTAGCAGCAAGTGGCGGACAGGATGGTGGACAGGGTGCAGCAGCGATCGCCCAAGCAGCAAATCAACTCGTCGATTTACGCTACGGGCGCGAAGATGAATCGGAAAGCGATCGCTTGGGACTCCAGTTTATGCTCGAAGCCGGGTATGACCCTCGCGGGGTCTTAGAAGTGATGCAGATCTTAGCAAAAGCGGGCGGACGCGGAAGACAGCCAGAGTTTTTGAGTTCTCACCCTGATCCGGGCAATCGACTTCAGGCGTTAAAAGCAGCGATTCAGAAGCGATTTCCGCAGGGATTGCCAAGTGATTTGGAAGATGGGCGCGATCGATTTGCTCAGGCAGTGTTGAGACGGTAAGGCGATTTTGGATGGGGATAGGACTATGGAATTGACAGTGCTGTATTGGATATTAGTGGCAGTGATGTTGGTGGGAGTCGTTGGGGCAGTTGTCCCTGGGATTCCGGGACCGAGTTTGATTTTGGTGGCGATTTTGGCTTGGTGTGTCGTGACGAAGTTTGCGATTCCGATTTTGCCGCTGGGAGTGATCTTTGTCGCGCTGATTTTAAGCTCTGTGGTGGAATGGTTGGGAACTTACTGGGGCGCGAAGCAGATTGGCGCAAGCAAGTGGAGTCAGATGGGAATGTTTGCGGGCATGACGATTGGTTTTTTTGGCTTGCTGCCTGCACTGCCTCTAGGAGGTCCAATTGCAGGGATTTTGCTAGGTGGATTGCTGGGTGGATTTGTGGGTGAGTTTCTTTACCGCACCAATTTGCCGCTCTCAGAACGGCTGAGAACGGCTGGAAAAGTTACTTTAGGGATTGGCTTTGGGTCGCTGATTGGGAATTTGATTGAGGTAGTTTTAGCGATCGTGGCGGTGGCGGTGTTTGTTTGGTCAACCTGGTCGTCGGTAATGTGGACATAGGTCGAGGTTTGCCATCTGCGATGCCAAAGGCATCACGGGGCGGCTTGAAGAAACTACAAACCGCTTCAGCCGTTCCATCCTGCTCAAAGATTTCTAGAACTTTGTTGTCTTGAATCGTCGTTTTCGATCGACAATCATAAATCTGCAAGGGTTTGACTTCGCCATTGACTCGGACGATTGCCCGGTATTCCCAATAGTTTTTAGCACTGCGGCGAATCGAGACGATGCAAATTTCTCGATCGTCAACGGTTCGACAGCGATCGGCAGAAGCAGGCAATGAAATCGTGAGAAACAAGAGGAACAGCAACCCCAGCAGGAATCGTTTCATAACTCAGACTGACTAAAACGCTTGTCTCTCATAATTTCACATCTATCCCTGCAATTCTTGCCAACGGGTTTGCAAATCCGAGATCGTATACACCGCTCGAAATTTCAAGCCCTGCTGCCGATAAAATTCTGCTCCTCCCTGTTGTCGATCGACGAGGGAAATCACCTCATCGACGAGGTATCCCGCCTCACGCAATCGTTCCACCGCTTTCATCGCCGATTGCCCGGTCGTGACCACATCTTCTAACACCACAACGCGACTGCCTTCCGGGAGCGTCAGACCCTCAATATACGCCTGTGTACCATGTCCCTTTGCTTCCTTACGGACGATCAATGCCGCAATTGACTGACCTTCATACGCTGCCACCACGCTAGTCGCCGTGACGATCGGATCGGCTCCTAGCGTCAACCCAGCAACCGCAACTGTATCCGACTCCAACAGCGCAAGCAAGACTCGACCAACTGCCAGTGCGCCCTGCGGATGCAGTGTCACCTGTTTTCCATTGATGTAATAGGGACTGCGCTGACCCGAAGATAAAAGAAAATCCCCCTCCCGATAAGCATCCAAGCAGAACAGATCCAACAGCCGATCGCGCACTTGCTCAATCTCAACCGTTGACCAAGGAAATGTTTTTACGTCGAACTTAGTCACATTTGTCATATGCGGGCAAACTAATGAATATTACGTGTCAAAAAGCATGGATTTGGTTAAATTTCATACATGAATGCGGTAAAAACACGCAGTTAATTGTGAAACCACCCAATCTTTTCTACCTTTTAGCCAATCATTGAGGATAAAGAACTATGGGCGTGAGGATCAAGAGCCTATTTAGCGCAATTGCGCTCAGTGCCTCTTCTAGTTTGATGGCGATCGCAGCCAGCGCGCAAGAGGCACCCGTATTTCGTCCGAACGAAACCATTCCGAATGCGATCGATCGTGCCTATTTCGGAGCACTCGGCGAATTCTCCGATCGCAATCCCCTACGGTATACCCAAACCATCATCGGAACGCCTTATGGGTATCCGGAAAATCAAATTTCTCGCGATGGGGAGCGGATTCATCGCATTTACTTAGACTTAATGAATCAGCAAAACTCAAGCGA
>JALOOO010000082.1 GCA_025454375.1 Leptolyngbya sp. Prado105
ATGATTTCGCAGGTGCGCCCATGTCTTCACTCATCTGCTCGGCATACTCCGCTTCAAATTTGTCCCACGGAATCAATGCTGCCAACTTCACCCAACGGTTCTCTCCAGAGAGTTTGCCCTCAAAGGGTAAGTAGAAGTTCTCAAATGACAGTTGTCCAGGGGGGGGAGCGACGGTACATAGTAGAATCAGATGCAAGGTTTTTGCACGGTTTATCGTGCTTTATCTTGCATTTTATCAGCATTTGATCCTGCTGAAACTCATTCCCAGAAAGCTTCTTAGACTTTCTCAGTAAGCCCTATCTATGTTAAACCCTATCTCTAGTCCCACCTATGATTCTCAAATGCTAATGGCTGCAATTCAGATACAGCAACGCTTCTATCAATTCTTCAAGCTTACATTTTTTCATCCTAAACCCGCTCTAAAAAGCTGGAAAAGCTTGATTCCTCGTTGGGTGTGAAATAGTTTTGCCACTCCATCATTCCATTGCTTCTAGCTCAATGCCCTGTGCCATTAGCCTTCTTCAGCAGAGGATATTGAAACACCGGGGCAAAGAGGGTCGAACTCTACCCCGAACTCTATCTGTCCATTCTTAAGACTATCCCGAACCCCATCTTTCTCTATCTTGTGCGCTTTCTCAAACCCATTGCATCAGTAGAAACCCACGGCTACATCGATTGAGTTTGAGTTGATCGCTCATTTCTGATGCCAAGCCCCAGGTGCAATAATCTGAGCCGCCGCATCATCGAGATAAAATTCTTCGACTGGAACCCCGGTGCGTTCACAGCACAATGGCTCGATCGCTTTCGTAAACGGATTCCAAACCGCAGTGATCGGACGCTTGATCTTCTTACGAACTAGCTCACACTGTAAATGCACAGTCGGTAACTCAATGACCAGAACGCTATACAACGAAGCATCTACTTTCAGCGCATATCGCTCTTGTAGATCAGCCAGTTTACGTTCTAATTCTTGGGTGGTGGCAGCGAGTCGAGAAAGTTCTCTGGCTTTGTCTTCTCCCTCTAACTGCCTTGATCGAATCCGGTTCTGAATTTCCTGACCCATTGTTCCATAGTAAGTTCTTAATCGCTCTTCATCTCTGGCTTTGGCTCGACCTAGCTTCAGTTGCCAATTTGCTAAACTGTCTTTCACTTGAGTAGCTGCCGCGCGTTCAATTAACGCTGGTAACTCTGCTAACGATCGCGGTTCAATGGCTTCAGGATTGGTGATCGGGACCTGATCCGATTTCCAGAATAAAGCATCGCCAATATTGATCGGCGTGACCTTCGTCGTCTCGTTAATGATGAACGACACCATTCCGACTCGCTTTTCGTCGGCTTCGGCTGTGTAGGTCACATGACACCAGAGATAGCGCGTCGTCGCTGGCATTGCTTCTCGAAAACGAATCAAGCCATTTTGAGGACGCAGCACTTGCGCCACCTGTTTCTCAAATCCAGTCGTTTTGAGATAGCCGTCGTATTGAACTGCGATCGCACTCACCGTTCCTCGCGCTCCCAGCAATGCCGCAAATTGCTGCACCAAATCCGAATGGTAAGTCACGAACAAACTGTCGGGCACATTGGCTTGCGTTGAGATCGTTGCGGTTTCGGGCAGCTTCAATTGTTTGGCAATTTCAGCAGGGAGCAAAACCGTCATCACATGCTCGTCTTCTGTTTCAGCGATGCCCTCGTACAGAGAGACAAGATTCGATAGCGTAGCAAGAATGGGATCAGAACTCATGATTAAGCCTCGAACTCCTCCCCAAAGATTTGCTCATCCAGGGCTTGATTCTGGCGATACTGGTCTTTTGCTTTCAACAAATGATCGGCGAACTGGTCAAACGCTGTATCCAATTCCGGTTTGGCTTGATGATTGAGCCAAATGCCCATCACCACATCACTAAAATCAAATTCATCATCGACATTGCCTAAAATCGTTTCTACTTCTCCAACCACTAGCTCGAACATATTGATCTTGTCATGCAGAATTCGCAGGATGTATTCTTCGATGCTCCCTTTCAGGCAAAAGTTGAAGATAAAGACATCCTGGGTTTGACCAATGCGATGAATGCGTCCGATACGCTGCTCAATCTTCATCGGATTCCACGGCAGATCATAGTTAACGATGACATTGGCAAATTGGATGTTGCGCCCTTCGCCGCCCGTTTCTGAGGCAAGTAAGACCGAAACCGTATCGCGAAAGGCTGCGATCGCGGCATCTTTCTCTTTCAACGACATTCCCCCTTGAAACTCTGCAAATGGAATATTTGCGTCTTGTAGTGCTTTAGCAAGATAGGTACTGGTCGCTTTGTGAGCGCTAAACACGAGCGTCTTCTGTCGGGACTTTTGCAGCATCTCAATCAGTGCTTTGGCTTTCTCGACTTGCTTGACCTGAGCCGCCCGCTTTGCCAGCGTTTTGAGTTCTTCATTCGGCAGGCGCTTCGTTAATTGCTTGAGCGAATCAGCTAAGGCTAACGGTGAAGATCCTGCTCGCATGAGTAGATTCGTGCGGGAGAGTTTGTCGAGGGTTGGATCACTGCGGAGATACTCATTTAAGTCCTGATATAGTTTCTGTTCTCCAGGAGCAGGCTCAACCGTAATCGTGGTCGCAAATCGCTTCGGTAATTTGACATCGACTAAAGCACGAGTATTTCGCACCATCACTTCTCGCATCAGAGATCGTAACTTTTCTGGATTTTTAGGAATGCGTCCATTCTTAGAGTCCACATATTCCTTCTTGAACAGAGCTTCGGTTTGCAGCAATCCTGGTTTCAGCAGCGTCAAAAGGTTAAATAGTTCGACTAGCGAATTCTGTACAGGAGTTGCTGTCAGCATCAGCATGAAACGTTTATTCAATGCATTCACCAGCTTCCAGTTTAACGTGGTGCGATTTTTGAGATGGTGTGCTTCATCGACTACGACTAAATCCCAAGTTCGACCCGTAACGTCAGCGAAATGCTTGGCAGATTTGGCGGTGTTGAGCGAGGCAATGATGCGAGGATGAGTGTTCCAAAAGTCTTTGATCGGTTGTTGGGGATCGCGATCGTCGGTCGTCGCTGTCGCGATGCCAAATTTCTCGCTCAGTTCTTGCTGCCATTGCGACACCAACGAAGCAGGAGTCAAGATCAACAGCGAATTGACCATGCCTCTCGCGAGATATTCAGCGCAGATTAATCCTGCTTCGATCGTTTTTCCTAATCCAACTTCATCGGCTAACAGTGCCCGTCCGCCCAGTTGCCGTAGCACTTTGCGGGCAGTTTCGATTTGGTACCAATATTTATCGATCGCGCTGAGGGTAGGCAGACACACCAGTTGATCATAATCTGCCATGACCGATAGATTGAATACGTCTAATCGCGCTTGATAAACCTCGATCGGGTCATAGGAACAGGCACGTAAGGCTTCTAACGCATCGGAGGAGTTAAATTGAAAGGTGTAGGCGCTATCCATGTAGGCTAGTGTGGGTTGATGGGCTATTATCGCACGATCGCTCAAGAAGGAAGCTGACCACTTGCTTTTAGGATGGCAACTTGTGCCGCGTAAATCTCTTTCTTGTTCGTATAGCGTTTGAAGCTGCGTCGATCGCGATGCCGCGTCAACTTCATCGCCTCCTCTTCAGCCAACCCATACTTAATCAGCAAATTCGTCGCATACGTATGCCGTCCCCGATGCGAATGCAAATCAATCCCAATCTGCTCATCAATCGATCGCATCAGTTCCCGAATCCCCCAATACGTCAAC
Source organism: Leptolyngbya sp. Prado105 (assembly GCA_025454375.1). Taxonomy (GTDB): domain Bacteria; phylum Cyanobacteriota; class Cyanobacteriia; order Leptolyngbyales; family Leptolyngbyaceae; genus Leptolyngbya. The sequence continues at coordinate 3,739 of JALOOO010000082.1, forward strand.
CGCTGTTTCTGCTGTTTTGTCCGATTCGAGTACGACAAAAACATCGGGTCATCAGCTTCGAGAGATCGCCCTAGTTGATCTTGATACCAAGCTAAGTACGCTTCAAACTCAACAATCCCTTCTGCAAATAACACGATCCATCCAGTACTTCCAGCTTTCGCTTCTCGAATATGCAATTGCTTCGACGCATACCCTTCCACCATCTGCGTCTGATAATCTCCCACATTCAGATTCGACACTTCTTCCCCACGCAGTCCATGTAGTAGCGCAGTCAAGATCGCTCGATTCCGCTCTGGAAACTTCGACTCCTGTACCACTTGATAAATCTGCTCCACTTCGACATCAGATAGCTCTTGCGAATCGGCTTCTTCCACTTCTGGAAGTTGTACTCCTTTGGTCGGAGCACTTGTGATATGACCCGACAAGTTCATCCAACGGTAAAACGACTTCAAGGTTTGGAGAACTCGTCGGACTGTGTTTTTTGCTAGCTTACGATCGCCCAGTAAATACGTCTTAAACGCGATCACCTGTCGCTGACTGACGCTATTCCAGGGACGGTCGCACCAGTCCATAAACTGCTGCAAATCTTGCTGATACGATCGCACACTATTCGGCTGCAACTCCCGCGCTGCTAGAAACGAATCTACAAAGGTCTGACGCAGATCAATCGGTGGCGACACTGACGATCGCTCAACCGCAGGCAGGGGCGAAACCACCAATTTAGGAACAGGCACTGGACGACGCATGAGAATCAGATCCCAAGGTTCTAAATTAATACACCTGCATCATAGCAGCAATTCTCATTATGAAAACTCAACTGGAGTTGAGAGGAATTTCTAACTCCAGCCCTTCCATCATGAAGGTGAGCAAATGATCCCAACTGCTCAAACAATAAGTAGCGGGTTAACTGAGATCTTGCACCATTCTCAACAAGGCTTGCCAAACGCAACAAAATCTGAAAAAAAGGGCGTAGAAAAAAAGATGAGACGGTTATGGAAACCATCGTTGAACACGCCCAATCGTTAGTGTATAGTCTCCTTTGCTTGATGCCTAGTGCTTATCAAAAAGCCAGCCTCAATGCCCTGTTTGGATTGTTTCTCGAAGCGCTGGGACATCCCTTGCCTCAGTCTACCCAAGTGAAGTCTGCCAGTTCTTTGAGTCGATTTTTGAACCATTACACATGGTCTACCCGCAGTGTGATTCGAGCGACGCGACGCGCCATCTTTGCACAACTCACACAGCACCGACCGCGCCGAGATGCACCGTTGCGAGTGCTGATAGACCTGACAACCTTGGAAAAAAGCGGCAAGTTTTTGCATCTGAGCAATCCGACTGAGAACCCGGAAGACCCTGAACCTTGGGTGCGACTGCTGAATGGCAAACGAGGGCTGCATCTGGTGGTGTTGTATCTGAATTGGGGGGATTGGCGAATTCCTTGGAGCTTTCGGGTTTGGCGCGGCAAGGGATATCCGAGTCCTGCCCAACTTGCCTGCAAAGGGGACAGCAACTCTATGTTGAGGGCATTGCTTTTCCACTCACCGTCTCTTGGTTCTGGCTCAAACAAGCCAATGGTAAACGAGAACTGCGCTTTGTCGTGTCCACCTATCCTTACTCTGGCGTTTATCTGGTGCGCTTGGGGCGCAAGCGGTGGGCAATTGAAAGCTTCTTCAAAACCATCAAACATCGCTTTGGGCTGCATTGCTTTGGACAATCTACCAAACGCGGGGTCTATCGCTGGCTGGTGCTGTCTCTGATTGCTTATCTCCTCGCCTATTGGGTCGTTCAAGCCGCTTGCCTGCCCCAACTCGACTGGAAAGTCGCTTGCGATCTGGCGCTGTCTGTTTTGTTTGCTTCAGTCTTGTGGTTTAGATTGCTGCGTCAATTGCAAAACTCAGCAAATCTTGCTGCACAGTATGGGTTTGAAATCATACTGAAAGCATTACCAAGCACCGCTTATCGAGAATGGTGCAAGATCTGAGTTAAGCTTTTATAGAGATAAAATCGTGAAAAAATATGGAGTCTGAGGATCTAGTTGAAACGACAAAGAAATCAGCAAGTGTAAAACTTAAAAATAAATCTTCCGCACATCAGCAGAACACTCTACAAAAGATTTTATGGGCGGCTCGGACGCGGATTTTGCTTTGGTACGTCGCAATTTTGGCGTTCATTTTTCTCGCTTCGATTCCAACATTTTGGCAACTTCTGTCTGCTCAAATTGACCTACGGGTGCGCCAAGACTCGAATGACAAAGTAGAGATGTTCAAGAATTTAATGCGTGGAGAATTGCTGGATGAAGAGGCTGTCGAATTAGACGATCCAGAGCTTGCACGGCAAGATAGACGCTTCAAACAACCTTACTCTAAAGAAGAATTGGCTGACTTTTTTGACGCTTACTTAGCCCGTCAAATTCCTGAAGATGAGATTTATCTTCTTGCGTTTTTAGATGGCAAATTCTACAAATCTAGCCCAAGAGCAAGACCTGAAATCCTCAAACACGATTCAGCATTGATGCAGCGCTGGGCAAAACAATATCAAGCCGCTCAAGGTAAGGAATTCACTTATGATGTCAAGGTCGGAAATGTTCTCTATATCCTTGAGCCTGTGAAGGTGGGGGGACGAAATCTGGGAGTCCTCGTAGTCGCACATACGACTGCGGGAGAGCAAGCCGAGGCGATCGAAGCCGTTGGAGTCATTATCAAAGTCATTGCAGGCGTGCTTTTGATTGCGTTGATTTTAGCTTGGTTTGCATCAGCGCGAGTGTTAGCTCCTTTACGATCGCTGAGTGATGTAACTCGTTTGATTAGTGAAGCAGATCTCAATCAACGGCTAGAAGTGCAGGGGACTGGGCAGCTTTCGGACTTAGGACATTCGTTTAATGCAATGATGGATCGGTTGCAATCAGCATTTACTAGTCAGCGCAATTTTATCAGTGATGCAGGACATGAGCTACGAACGCCGATCACGATTATTCAAGGACATCTAGAACTGATGGGAGATGATCCAAACGAGCAACAAGAAACGCTCAAGATCGTGATGGATGAGTTGGAGCGAATGACCCGGTTTGTGAATGACTTGATTTTGCTGGCTAAGTCAGAGCATCCTGATTTTTTGCAGCCTGAAACAGTTGAATTAGCACCATTTGCTGAAGAACTGTTGGCAAAAGCACAAGCCTTAGCAGATCGCAAATGGATGCTGGAAGGCATGGTAAAAGGTCAAGGCTTTTTCGATCGACAGCGAATCACTCAGTCAGTGATGAATCTGGCACAGAACGCAACACAATTTACACAGGTTGCTGACACAATCTCAATTGGTTCAGCAAGTAACCAAGGGAAACTCTATTTCTGGGTGCGCGATACAGGCGAGGGGATTGCTCCACAGGATCAACCTCGCATCTTTGATCGATTTGCGCGGGCTGCAAATAGTCGGAGGCGGTCAGAAGGGGCTGGATTAGGATTGTCGATCGTCAAATCGATTGTAGAGGCACATGGGGGAGAAGTCTCGGTTCGTAGTCAGATTGGTCAAGGTTCGACTTTCTCGATCGTGATTCCGCTTCAAGTTAAGAGTAAGGAGTAATGATGCAAATTCTGATTGCAGAAGATGAACCAAGAATTGCCGCATTTATTGAGAAAGGCTTGCGTGCGAATGGCTTTGCAACTGAGATCGCGACGACTGCTAGCGATGTCCTTAGCAGGGTCATGGGTAGCGAATTTGATTTGTTGATTTTGGATCTGGGGTTGCCTGAGAAAGACGGCTTAGAAGTGCTAGAAGAACTGCGAGGGCAGGGTTGTCAGATTCCGATCGTGATTTTGACAGCGCGAGATGACATTCAAGCTAAAGTCGCAGGGCTAGAAGGTGGCGCAGATGACTACATGACAAAGCCTTTTCGATTTGAAGAGTTACTTGCAAGAGTGCGATTGAGATTGCGAACTCAATCCATCACAGCCGCTCAAGAAGACTTGATCTTGAGCGTGGGAGATGTGGTGCTAGATCTGCGGACTCGCAAAGCAACGGTAGGGAATAAAACGATCGAGCTACCTGCACGTGAATTTACGTTAGCAGAAATGTTTTTTCGCCATCCGGGGCAGGTTTTGAGTCGTCAGCAGTTACTCGATCGAGTTTGGGGATATGACTATGATCCAGGCTCAAATGTCGTTGATGTCTATATTGGTTATTTGCGTCGAAAGCTCGGGAGTAAATTGTTTGAGACTGTCCGAGGAATGGGCTATAGATTGAAATCATGAGAATTTTCTCATCTAGATTTCATCCTGCTCTCATCTAAAGACTCTATGCTTTAAACCTCTGCAAATTCAAACGATAAATCAGAGGGTTCTAACCTGCAATTAAGGTTTTTTTAACCTTCTCAGCACGTTTCGCGCCTTGTGATCGGATTTCTTCTGGTAGGTATGACCTAGGATATGTGTCAGATCTTGATTGCTGAAGACGAAGCGCGGCTTGCTGCGTTTATTGAGAAAGGACTGAGAAGAGAGGGGTTTATGACTACGCTCACTCAGGATGGAGTGCAAACCATTAAAATTGTGCAGACTGAAAAAATTGATCTGTTGCTTTTAGATTTGGGGTTGCCACTGATTGATGGAATGACTGTTTTGCAGGAACTTCGAGATCAGGGGATGCAGATGCCAATCATTATTGTCACTGCGCGGACAGATGAACGTGAAAAGCTAGCCGCTTTAAAAGCTGGGGCAAACAAGTTTATTACTAAGCCGTTTCGTTTTAACGATCTACTTGCAACAATTCAGTCCTGTTTAAAGTAACTTAGTCTGAGCTAGATCATCATTTTGCGGTACTTGAGGTGAAACATTTTCCGACTGTACAAGAGTGGCTCATAGTTTTTCGTAGAGATAAAGTGCTTTCAACTTCCGCAAGGGCGTTTAGGAAAGTGCTGCGATTTGGACAGTGTGCTGCCTCCTAAATTTGCCACACATCCAAATCGAGCGACAAACGGCTATCAATTAGAACGTGAAAGTTGTCCGAATTGTACCAATGACTAGATCCTGATTGCGCTGGTCATGATTGGGAGCCGTCAGCCAAATCACCCCTGGAGTAATGCTGAGATTGTCATTCAATCGATGCTGATAGAACGCTTCAAAATGCAAAGATGTATCGCGATCGCGTCCCACTCCAGTCGCAACCGTCACTGCATTATCAATTTGAGTTAATTTAGGTTCCATCCCAATGACTAACCCTGCAAAATTGCCTTTCTTACCCAAATCAGGGAAGCCCAAAGTCACAGCCCAGTTCCAGATATTGGCATCTCCTAACCCCAACACTCGCGCTCCTGTATAGCCAACCCAGCCATTGATAATAAATGCTGAACTGGGTCGAAAAGAAGCTTGTAACCCAATTGAATTGGTCACGACTGCGCGACCCGTTGCTGTGAATAAATTCGCATTGAGACTGCCTGCACTGCCCTCAGTCGTGTAGTCAGTATTGTAAGCATGGATATAGGTTAAGCCAAACGCTAGAGCTTCAGAAGGCTCGAACGTCAATTGCGCGATCGCACCATAAGGTCCATTAAACAGCCCATTCTGATCATCTGGATCTGAAGCATCATCCGCAAGATACCCCACACTCAATTCTAATGAATCACTAAACTCATGCGTGATTCCACCTCCTGCACCTTCTAACAAATAGTAGATGGGATTACGAGTGCCAAATTTAGAAATGGAGCCACTACTACTATCTCCATCAAAGAAGGGATTGACCGATTCAGCAAATTCTTCTGCTTCTCCCTCATTTGCTGCAATAAAGACCGTCGTTTTCTCACCAAGTGGAAACTCGTAAGAGAGCCGCGTGACCTCAATTTCGCTCTCTTCCTGCTCCTGAAAGCCTGGAGCAACAGCAAGTTCTCCTTCCGGGGTGCCTGTGAGATTGGAAATGGCGCTGATGTTAGAAGCTTGTAGGCGAGTTCTGAGCAGATCTCTGCCCGTAAAGCTCGTATCAAAGTTCAATCGAGTTCGGTGCGAGAGAGTAGGATTACGATCGACCCTTTGACCATTGATGTTATCTCCTGAAAAAACGCTCGTCAGTGCAATCACAGATTCACCCGTTAGCTTGGTGGTCGTGGAGAACTGTTGTTTTTCAAGCAGCGCGGTGCGACTTTCGAGCGCATCAACGCGACCCCTCATGGTTGTAAGCTCTGTCGCAAATTCCTCTTGCAGCTTTTGCAGAGTTGCGAGATCTTCTTTTTTGACTAAATCTGCTGTTGCGGCGGCAATGAGTTCATTGACACGATCGAGACAAGCATTCAATCCGGTTGCAAATTCAAATCGGCTAAGCGCACGATTGCCGCGATAGGTTTGGTCTGGATACCCTGCAATACAGCCATAGCGCTCAACCAGGGACTGCAAAGCTTGAAATGCCCAGTCAGTCGGCTTCACATCAGAAAGCTGTGAAACTGAAGCGACCTGTGTCATTGGTTCAGAAGCAGTTGCGACTCTTGAAGATAGTGTCATCGCGATCGCTGAGATCAGCGACAAACCGAAACAGCCCAAAGCGTTAAAACACTTGAGTCTCATCATCTCTCCTCACAGTAAATTTATGTCTTCTCTTCCAGTCAAACTGGCAACTTGCGGACGGCTTTACCTCTAAATCATTCGGTTTAAGGTATTTACTCAATGTCCCGCGATTGTTAAAGTAGCATTAATTTCTTGAGACGGATTAACTATTTTTCTAGCCGCTTCATCCAATGAGCAGCAATCATCTAGAGATCGATTCAATCTGTCAAGCTAGAAAGTAGGTATTCTGCTCGTTTTACTCTAAAGAATTATTTACGGCTAATGTGCTATTTACCTGACTTTTTCGCCGGGAATCAAGTATACTATCCGCTCAGCATTTTAGACCGTTGCTTTAGTAAGCATAATTACGGATACCAAGGTCTTCGGAGTATTTTTTAGCTGATTAAGAGAGGGTGATCTTGGGTATTTTTTTGAGTATAGTTTTCTGGTTTTCTGGATTTAATTAGAAAATTCTCATTAATCTCTTATTAACCTCTCATCTAACACAAGTATCATTTTATCATTTAGAGGCGGAAGCGCTCTTGATCAATAGGGTTCGTTAATTGTAGAGTTTGATGCTTCTACCTTCTGTTTTTCACGTTGCTTGCAATTTCCGAGGACAGTTTGAGTGAAATTTATTATCAGTAATAGTTGGGCAGTCAAGCTATTTTGGCTGCTCTTTTTGACAGATCTAGGATTTATTACTATCCACATTTTAGTGTCTATAGTAAGCTTGGGTAAGCAATATACGATTCCTGATCTTCAGCTTTATTTAGTTGAGAAAGATAGAGGGTTTCCAGAATTTTTCCAGTACATGAAGCAGTATTGGTGCTTGCTTTTACTGGGATTTATTGCGTTCAAACAGCGCTCGTGGCTTTATGCAAGTTGGATGTTGCTCTTTTTCTATCTACTTGCAGATGACGCATTGAGTATTCATGAGAAGTTAGGTGCTTTTCTGAGCGAAGCACTTGGATTTGTTTCGATGTTCAGACTGCGTAGTGTTGATTTCGGAGAGTTACTTGTATCAGGAGTTGCAGGGGCTATTCTATTTAGTTGCATTGGTCTAGCTTACCGTTTTGGCGATCGCAGTTTCAGACAAGCATCAAAAAAGCTCCTCATTCTCTTTTTAGCACTGGCAGTATTTGGAGTCGTCATTGATATGGTTCACATCATGGCTCCCAAGCGGTTGGATCGTTTTTTTGGTTTGCTAGAAGATGGGGGTGAAATGATTGTAATGAGCGCGATCACTGCATTCATTTTTGCACTGTCTGAAAAAGTGCGATCGTCAGCTACACTTATTAAGACCTAAATGTTAAGTTAAGACATAAATATTAAGACTCTCTTTGTGAGAAATTTCTCATGCAGCTTTCATCTTAGTCTTAATAAAAACTAAGAAACTGTAAATTAAGCGCAACTGAGGCGCTATTGACTGAATGGCTGTTGAGTCAAAAGGCTCTGAGTTTTCCTAAGAGAGGTTTCTAATGCAAGTTTGTGTAATCGGAACTGGATATGTTGGTCTAGTAACAGGAGCATGTCTTTATCCAAGGCAAGCCTAGCGATTCCCGTTGAAAAGAAAGTATGCCATTCGATGAGGAAGACTATTCATGCCACGATTAATGTTTTACTGCCAGCAGATTCTAGGAATGGGGCATCTTGTTCGCAGTATGGAGATTGTACGGGGATTAATCCCAAATTTCCAGGTTTGCTTTATTAATGGTGGAGAGATTGTAGAAGGCTTTGAGATTCCTGATGGAACTGAGGTTGTCAATCTTCCTGCGATTAAGACTGATTCAGAATTTCAAGAACTTCGAGTTGTAGATTCAGCCTACACCCTAGAAGAAGTCAAAGATATGCGATGTGCAGAGCTATTGCAAGTCTTCGATAGCTTTCAGCCCGATGTTTTGATGGTTGAGCTATTCCCTTTTGGACGGCGCAGCTTCTCTTTTGAACTGATTCCACTGCTAGAACATGCAAAAGCTCGCGGCACGAAAGTGGTTTGTAGCTTGAGAGATATTGTTGTGACAAAGAGCGATCGCACGAAACACGAAGAGAACATCTGTAAGTTGATGAATCAGTACTTTGATTTGCTTCTTGTCCACGGCGATCCATACCTTCAACCTCTAGACGAAACGTTCTCTAGAGTGGCAGATCTTAACTGTGAGGTAAAATTTACAGGATATGTTGTCCAACCTCAGCCAGAGCCAGTTACAGAGCTTCCAAATGTTAATGCTGACAAACCTTTAATCCTAGTAAGTGTAGGAGGTGGAAGATTTGGGCATGAGCTTCTAGATTGTGTTGTAGAGACGGCTCCGATTTTGAAGCATCAGCTACCCCATCAGATTCAAGTATTCACAGGACCATTTATGCCAGAGTGGAAACTGCTTGAACTGCAATCAAAAGCAGCGACTTCGCCTAACATTCGTGTCGATCGCTATACGCCAAACCTCTTGAGCTATATGCAAAAAGCAGAGTTGTCGATCAGTATGTCTGGCTACAACACAACGATGAACGTATTAACGACAGGCGTGCGATCGATGCTATTACCATTTACAGGAAATGACGACCAAGAGCAAAGCATCCGAGCAGAGAAATTAGCTCATTTGGGCGTGGTTGAACTCATCCGATCCAGCGATTTGAACCCAAATGAGTTTGCGAAGAAGATCGTTTTCTACCTGCAACAGCAACCCACTCAATTGAAATTTGACTGTGCAGGCGTTGAGAAAACCGCAGTGCAATTGAAGCACTTTTTGCAACAGCAGCAGCAAAGTAGTGTGGAGGTAGTGAAAGCTTGAGCCAGTCGCTTTAGGCTCTCTAACTCAGGAGCTTTTTACCAAAGCCTGTGCCCTCGCGGATCGAAGCTGAACAAGGAGAAATTATTGTCGATCGACAACGCATTACCCAAGCTGTGATGAATTTAGCTCAAAATGCAACTCAGCACACTCAGGTCAATCAAACGACCTTGATTGGTTCAGTTCTACTCTACTAGCTCTGATGGATTGGAATCTGAATCACAAATTCAGTCCCTTGTCCTACTGTCGAGAAGCACTCAATCTTGCCATGATGCTTTTCGGTAATGATGTGCTGACTAATTGATAGTCCTAGTCCTGTCCCTTTACCAATCGGCTTTGTCGTAAAGAAAGACTCAAACAGCTTCGCTTGAATGTCTTCAGGAATGCCAAACCCATTATCTGCGATCGTAATACTTACCCAGTTTGGTGCGCTGATGCAGGTGCGAATTGTGATTGTTGGATGCGAGTCTACTATGCAGGTTTCCTCTAGCGCATCGATCGCGTTACCCAGCACATTCAGGAAGACCTGATTGAGTTGACTTGGATAGCACTCTACAAGGCAAGGTTTCTGATAGTCCCTGATAACGCGAATCTCAGAGCAGAGCGCATTTGCTTTGAGACGATGCTGCAAAATCAAGAGCGTACTCTCAATTCCGTCATGAATATCAACGGTTGTGCAGCCCTTTTCATCAAGGCGTGAAAAATTGCGGAGCGAAAGTGCAAGGTCGTAAATGCGATCGGTTCCTAGCCGCATTGAACTCACGAGTTTAGGTAAATCCTCTTTGACATAATCTATTTCAATATCTTCAAGCAGAGATGCAATGCTCGGATGAGGCTCAGGGTAGAATTCGCGGTAGCTATCTAGCAGCAGAATCAAATCTCGAATGTAATCTTGAGCAGGCTTGAGATTTGCTGCAATAAAGTTAATTGGATTGTTCAGTTCGTGAGCAATTCCTGCGACTAATTGACCCAAGGCAGATAGTTTTTCACTCTGTATAAGATGAAGTTGGGTTTGTTTTAGGTTCTCTAGCGTTTCAGAAAGCTCCAAGGTGCGATTTTCTAGAGTCTTTCGAGTATTGCTCAATTGTAGGTGAATCCGAATACGAGCAAGAACTTCTTCATGCTGAATGGGTTTAGTAATGTAGTCCACTGCACCTAGACTTAACCCTTTGACTTTATCAACCATGTCAGAGAGCGCAGTCATAAAAATCACCGGAATATCGCAGGTTGCTGGATCTGCTTGGATGCGTTCACAGGTTCCAAAGCCATCCAGCCCCGGCATCATCACATCGAGCAAAATGATATCAGGCTGGAAAATCTGGATGCGTTGTAGTGCCGCCTCTCCACTCTTTGCGATCGCAACTTGATAGCCGATATTATTTAACACCCCAAACAACACTTGAATGTTGGTAGGATTGTCATCGACGACTAGAATTTTGCCCATAGAGCTTGCTTCAAGAGACATGAGTACGGTTCCTTTCGAGATGAGATCGTGAAAAATCAGAGAGCTTAGACATAAGGCGCAAGCAGATCCAAAATTGCTTCGTCATCAAACGATTGGCTGAGTTCCAATAGCTTGTTGGCAAACAATCCATATTTTGGATCGAGTTGCTTGAGACGATTCGCTTCTTGCTCAATTTCTGCCATCAATCCGCTTTTGGCGGCTCGATAAAGGGCAATCAGATCGGTTGCAGTAGGAACAACCCATTCAACCGTCGTTTCAGAACGGTCTGAATCAACTTTTGCTTCGATAGGAGCTTCATAGTTCCATTGCAGAGATAAGTGATGCTGTATTTCGCTGATTAATCCAGTAAACTCGATCGGTTTCGGAAAAAAGCTATCACATCCTGCTTCTATTGCAGATTGGAGATCGACTTTAGATAAGCTAGCAGCAGAAACAATGATTGGAGTGCTTTTAAAATCGGGCAGTTGACGCAGACGGCGGATCATTTCTAGCCCGGTGACTTCAGACATAATCACATCAGTAATAATCAGATCCGGTCGCATCTGGAGCGCAATATCAAACCCGCGTTGCCCATTGGGTGCTTCTTTTACTGTGAAGCCAAGCGGTTCTAGCATTGCCATTAACACCGCACGATTTTCCGCACGATCGTCAACCACAAGGATTTTTCGCCGTTCGCCCTGATAACCAATGACTTTCTGCTGCGTTGCAGATTCGCTGAGCCAATCATGGGCAACTGGAATATGCACTTCAAACCAGAAGCAGCTTCCTTTGTCTAATGTACTGCTCACCTGAATCGTACTTCCCATCATTTGAACAATCTGCTGACTAATCGCCAGTCCTAAACCTGTTCCTTCATGATTGCGATCGCGCTTTCCAGCTTGCTCAAAAGGTAGAAAAATTGACTCTAACTTATCAGGAGCAATCCCAATCCCAGAGTCTTCAACTTGGAATCGAATTCGGTGGATATTAGACTCAGGAGGATCAATCAAAGATTGTGATGCAGCAGGTAAAACGCTGACTGTAAAAGTAACCTTGCCAAAATCAGTAAATTTGACAGCATTGCCCATTAGATTTAGTAAGACTTGGCGCAGCCGTTTATCATCGGCATGAAGTGCGATCGGCAAATTAGCATCGGGCTGATAGTTGAAGATTACTCCCTTTTGCTCAGCTTTGACTCGGCAAATATCAACTGTGGTGCTGAGAAAGTTTGCTAGATGAAAATCTTGAGGATAAAGATCCATTTTTTTTGCTTCTAGCTTTGAGAGATCTAGAATGTCATTGATCAGCGTGAGCAAATGAGAACCGCACTGATGAATGACGTTCAAGCCTTTGGATTGCTTCTCTGTCGTTGTTGGATCGCGCTGAAGAATCTGAGTATAGCCCAGAATGCCATTGAGCGGAGTTCGGAGTTCATGGTTCATGTTTGCGAGAAATTCGCTCTTTGCGCGGTTTGCAACTTCAGCCGATTCTTTAGCAATTTTAAGTTCGGTCAAGTTCTGTTGGAGCAGTGTTTGAGACTGATTCAGATTGTCAACCATTTGGTTAAACGCTTGGGCGACCTGTTCAATTTCATCGTTACTGCGAATTGTGAGTTGATGTAAGAAGTTGCCTGCCCCGATTTCAGTCGCTCCTTGTTGCAGTTGGCGCAAAGAGTAAATCATTGGACGTAAGATGCGCCAGAAAATAGCGAAGATCAGCAAAATCAGAAATGCGATCGTCACGTAAGAGAGCGTTATACTAATTGCCCGAACCCGCTCTAATTCTTGTCTAGACTGCTCAACTTGCTGATACCCCTGCTTTTCTAGCCGCTCCAAGAAAAAGTTCATGTCGCGCTGAAAGCCATTGATCGCTCTGAAATCATGCTGAAGGTCTGTAATGCTGACTGAAGACGCGTTGTCTGCCTTCTGACCAATGGATTCGATGAGTTCTTCTTCCAACCGTTCAAAGATCTCCGATCGTTGATAAATATGCTGAATTTCTGGAGCAGTTGTCAGAGATTCCAACTCATCAAATAGCTTGTCTAGATCTTTATCTTCCTCTTTTTCATCTTCGAGATCCACATCTTGAAACAAGAGATGATCTTTAATGATTAAAATCTCATTAGAAATCTGATCTTTTATTAAGCTTGTGAGATGAATCCAGCGCTGTGCTTTTGTGTATTGTTCTACTGTGGAGAATTCCATATGATTGCGCCAGAGCGTCGTTCCGCCTGATAGAGTCGCGATCGCGCCTACTAACACCGCTGAAATGCCTACGAACTTGGTTGAAATTTTCATTGGGTTATGGCTCCATTGCTTGATTGAGTTGATGACGCAGTTCTCGGATTTTTTTATAATCTTCTGCATCGACGAGCGTATATCCAACCGTTTTCGCCCCCATCAAGTCTTGAATGCCTTCTGGTGTGGTGAGAAAAGCTTCTTTGAGCTTTTCAATCAGTGCTGGAGAAATCTGCTCCGAAACCAAAACAGGCGCATGAAAGAGTGGTTCAGATTGCCAAATTACTTTTGCTGCTTGAACTGTAGATTTTCCCTCCTCTTTCCAGTGCTTATAGGATGCAATATTTGTTGCGATCGCATCTGCCTGTTTTCCAAGTAACGCTTCGGTTTTCTCATGAGTGCCGCCAAAAATAACCTCAGCAAAATCTCGATCGGGGTCGATACCCAGTTGTTTCAGCGCTGCAACCGGTTTGAGATATCCCGATGTTGAGGAGCGATTGACAAAGGCAACTTTTTTACCTTTGAGATCTGCAAGCGTTTTGATCGGACTGTTAGCAGGCACGATAATACAAGCACGATACCAAGGACGAGTCGTGTACTGATCAATTGGGGCAACCAGAGGTCTGACTTTTGCACCTCGCTCTAAAGCTTCAAAATACGACAGCGCACCAATATAAGCCGCATTTGCTCGTCCATCGACTAACATATCGACGCTATCTTTGTAGTCTTTCGCCACTAGAAACTCAACAGGTTGACCCAGCACTTTCTCTAAATGAGCATCTAGAGGAGCAATCATCTGCTCTTGCTCAGCCCGATTTTGGGTGGGTTGAACACTAATTCGGAGCGTGACTGCTTCCGAAGTCGTCGGAGATTTGACTGAATTAGATTGAACACAACTGGTGAGACTGAGCGCGATCGTGGCAAATAGCACTGGAACAAATTGGCGGAGGGAGATTTCTTTGAGAAAAATCCTTTCTACAGAGTGTCGTTCCATAGAGCTTTCAGAAAGATTATCAATTGGATGAGACTGAGTGAAGTTCATGACCGGGGCTTGGGTAAAAACAGTAAAAAACCGACTAAAAACACTCAGAAAAGAACGAATTCAGCCAAATTCCCCAAAGGCAATATTTTCTAAATTTCCCAAAATTCATCGTGCTGATTCGATCAACACAATTTTTTCCTGGTTTAGAGCAGATCGTCACAGATAATTATTGATGATTGTCTCTCAGAGGATGTTTTAAACGTATAGAAAGGCTCTGCGCTCCCGTTGCTCTCTCGCCCCGGAATAGCATGAGACGAGTGGCGAATTGATTCGGGATATGCGGTGTAGTGGGGAGAAACGCCAATATAATTCAGGCAGTGCGATTAGGGGACTATTCACATGACCGATTCAACTCAACTGCTAGAAGCCAAACATTGGGTGAAGATGCGATCGTCGCTCGACCCTGCCCAATCGACTTTTTTAATCTGGTCAGGCTCAATCTACTCGTTTGTTCCGGGTGAGAAGCGGCAGCGATTGTTCAAAATCGTAGGCATGAGTGTGAGTCGCTGTCTCCCAACTCAAGAAAATAGCTGGAAGTTTACCTCCAGAGAATTGACGTACTACTTAGATCCCGAAACAGGTGAGAAACTGCTGACCTGGAAAAATCCTTGGACTGAGGAAGTTCTTCCGGTGATGCACGTCGCGAACAATCCGATTCAAGGTCACTTTAAAGGGCAGTTTCCGGCTCAAGTCGATAGCGAAACCACGATGCTCTGCTTTGATTTGTTTCCGGCTTATCCAAATCCCTTGAGCGATCCAAAATTTGCAGAATACTTTCCTAATCCCAATTATCAGGCGGCGGAGTTGTTTAAGTTTGTCGTCCCAACGACGGAGCTATTTGATGACCAGTTGCCGCTTGTATCTAAGCTGTGGCTGAGTTGGGATCGGATTGGTCCTTGGGTTCCCTGGATGAAAATGGGCGATCGAGCGGGGCACTTAGTTTACAGTGCTACAGGAAAGAAGGTTGATCGCTTCGATCACTTACCCCAACTGCTCCAAGATGAAATCAATAGGCGAATTCCGCTGTATCGCGATGCTCCAGAAGCACTGCTCGATATGGAAGATATGACTTCTTGGCTCTATTTTCAGCAAAATTTTGACGCATATTTAGCTGGAGAAGTCTTTCCACTTCCTGCTGCCTAGCGCTCGATCAAGGTCTAAAAGTAATTGCAGGAGTTAGTCCCTGAGAAAATGACGACATCGTGTTTTGCGAGGATAGTCTTGCCCGAAGAGTTTAGCATTGCTCTTTACAGGTATACCCCAGACCCGCATTGGATTCAATTCAGAGATGCGCCCTCTAAATTCCCCATTCTGGGAGACTTGAGGGCGTACATCCGATCAATAACGAAGCGAGGAAGAAATCTGTGTAGACGGTAGCCCCCAAAGTGGGAACCCCCCTCCATGCAGCACTTCTTCAGCAGAATCGATCGCTTCCGAGTAAGCTAAGTCTTCGATTTGAGTCAAGCGAGTTGGAGTCCGATTCTCCTTCATCAATCGACTATAGGTACGATGTGGAATAAAGTGAATCGGATTATATCCAGCAAATCGCAGAATCAGCACACAAGCCCAAGAATAGCGACCTTCAGTAATCGCCTCCACAACCTGCTTAAACTGTTCAGGACTCATCACTTTATTGCGCGTCTGCGCGACACTTCTGCGTTGAAACGTCATCGGTTAATCTCTCCTCAAGATTCAGGGTCTACAAAGTAATTCCGCCTTTCTGCAATTGACGAATCGGATCGAGCAACATTTCAGCGATCGTGCGGCGGCGGACAACGATTTCAGCCTTTGCAGTATGACCTGCTTTCAACTTCGTGGCTT
>JALOOO010000301.1 GCA_025454375.1 Leptolyngbya sp. Prado105
GATTAATACTTATACAGCAGATACCTCTTTGGACGAACGCGAAGAGTTACACGCTCAATTTGAATCGGGAGAACTCCAGGGGTTGGTTGCGATTCGCTGTTTGGATGAAGGGGTCGATATTCCAGCGATTCAGACTGCGGTGATTCTTGCGAGTAGCGGGAATCCGAGGCAGTTTATTCAACGACGGGGACGAATTTTACGCAGTTATCCCGGCAAGCAGCGGGCAACTTTATTCGACATGATTGTTTTGCCCCCTGAACTCGATCGAGCAATGTTGAATGTTGAGCGAACCTTGCTCAGAAGTGAATTGAGACGATTTGCTGAGTTTGCAGATTTAGCCGACAATGCAGGAGAAGCACGATCTAAACTTTTAGAATTACAAATTCGTTACGGGCTGCTAGATTTATGAGCAAAAAAATAAGCGATCGCGATGTTCATGCGCCGATTAATAACGCTCCGGCTGACGTTCGCCAAATTATTCAGCGAGTTTTGGACATTGAGAAAGAACGACTGGATAAAAACGAACGCAGCCCAATCAATGACGACATTCTCAAAATTATCAAGGAAGTTGTGAAATGAAGTTACTTGCCTTGAAACTTTGCAATTTTCGATCGTTCTATGGAGAACATAGTCTGACTCTGGCAAAAGCAGAGGATCGCAATATTACGGTGATTCATGGTAACAATGGCGCAGGCAAAACGACGCTGTTAAACGCTTTTACCTGGGTGCTGTATGAGAAATTTACCTCTGCTCTCGCCTCGCCTGAGCAATTAGTCAATCGACGCGCAATTGCCGAAGCTAAGACGAATCAACCTGTTTTGTGCTGGATCGAACTGTCATTTGAGCATGATGGCAAGCAGTATCGCATCAAACGAGAATGTCGGGCACTCAAGCAGAAAGGCGGCACGATCGAGCAAACAAAGAGCGAAGTTTTGATGCAATTTGTGGGAGACGATGGACGATGGACACTCCTACCTGCTTCGCAAATTCCAGAAGATGTGGTGAGTCGAATTTTGCCAAAAAGTTTGCATCAGTATTTCTTCTTTGATGGAGAGCGGATTGAAAATATCACCCGCACAGATAATCGAACTGAAATTGCTGAAGCGACGAAAAAACTTTTAGGAGTTGAAGTTCTCGATCGAGCCTTGAAACATCTCAATATTGCCCGCAGAACACTAGAGCAAGAATTAGAAACGGTCGGTGATGCAGAAACAAAAACACTTTTAGCACAAAAACGAAAATTAGAACAAGAATCAGAGCAATTACAGAACCGTCAACTCGAAATCGATCAAGAGTTAGATTTTCACAACACAAGACGGCAAACACTGCGCGAACAGCAACTAGAATTAACCGAGATTGAGGGACTCAGACGACAACTCAATATCTTAGAAGAGCAAGAACAGGAGATGCGAGAAAGAATTCAGCAAAGTAAGAAAGCGCTAAAACGAGCAATTTCCAGCCGAGGCTATGCCGTGTTTCTGCCGAATCTTGCCTCGCAATTTCGGGCATTGATTCGCGATCGAGAAGCAAAAGGCGAACTCCCTTCCGATATCAAACAAACATTTGTGCAAGATTTACTAGAACGCCGCCGCTGCATCTGTGGCAGTGAGTTACACGACGGTACGCCTGCTTGTGATGCAGTAAAGTCTTGGTTAACGCGATCGGGACTGTCCGAAGTTGAGTCCGCAACTTACCGGATTGAAGCACAAGTCAATGAACTCGAAACTCAAATCGATAGCTTCTGGCAAGAAGTCGATCAAGAACAGGCGAATTTGAGTACTTACAAAAGTACGCTAGAGCGCATTCAGGATGAAGTGTCTGATCTCCAAGATCAATTGCGTCACAGTGCAAGAGAAGATATTCGAGAACTGCAACAACGCTTAGATGAGTTAGATACAATGATTGACAGGCTGACCACTGAGAAGGGCATGAATCAAGAGAAAATTGCCATGCTGGACTTACAAGTGGTGAAGCTGAATAAGCAACTCAAAGAAAGTCGATCAAATGAGAAACGCCAAAAAGTAGCGGTTCGTCGTATTGAAGTCACGCAAGACGCGATCGATCGCTTAAAGCAAGTCAAAGAAAACCGAGACGAAGTATTCCGCAAACAGCTAGAACAGCAAATTGAGGAACTGTACAGTCGAATTTCTTTCAAAGCGTATGTGCCTCGATTGAGCGATCGCTATGAATTAACTCTAGTTGAACCGACTCGAGGACAAGATGTTTTAGTCGGAGCTTCGACTGGAGAGAATCAGATTCTCAGTTTGTCGTTTATTGGCAGTGTGATCGATCGAGTCCGTCAGTGGAGTAAAGCAGGCTTAGTCATGGGGCCAGATAGTAGTACTTTCCCGGTCGCGATGGATTCTCCGTTTGGTAATCTTGATGAGATTTATCGCAGGCAAGTTGCGCGATTGATTCCGATGCTAGCGAATCAGTTGCTAGTCATGGTTTCTCAAACTCAGTGGCGCGGGGAAGTGGAACAAGAAATGCAGTCTAAAATTGGCAAAGAGTATGTGCTGACCTTCTATTCTCCGAAACCCGATTGTGAAGAAGCCTCGATCGAGCGCTTTGGACGGATTCATCCTTTAGTTCGTCGCAGTCCGAATGAGTTTGAATACACGGAAATTTCGGAAGTCAAGCTCGAACGTTGATCAGCAAAAGAAGGTGATAAATGGCGATCGCAAGAATTCAAATTTCAGAAGATAAGGCAGAACTGGTCAAAGCACTTCGGGATATCGACGGCACAACAGGCTTTTTTCAAACCTATGCTGAAGTGTTAGCTTTTGCTGCCATGTTAGGAATCAGTAGAGGCAGAAGAGTGCCTTTAGGCAAATTTTCTAGAAAAGATCCTGATCCAGTCCCTCAAGATCAGTTCAGAATGACGGGCGCTTTAATTGGCTTAGTCGCTTCAGTGTCGATCTCAGATTTGAAGATTTTGCTGCCAAATGAGGAGTGCGATGCCGTGCGCGCTCAAATTTTTCAAGAGTATGCCAATGGTGGACTAGAAATCTTGCAGGCAGAACTACAGGGAGTCGTTGATTATATGGAGCATATCTTGCTCATGCTGAATGCTGAGAGAAATAAAGCAGATGCCGAAGAGTTTGATTTGTCTAGATTTTTGTAGCTCAGTTGATGGCAAGATTTCTTTCAGTTACCGCAACGGACCCGATCGCAGAATGCTAATAATCAACCACAGTCCCAAAAAACTCGCCGCCGCAAATAAGACATCACTCACCCAGTAGACTTGACTCGACTGCGTATTGGCAGAAATGATCGCCGCCCCCATGATCAACGAGCCAACCACAATACTAAAAGACACGCGATTTGCAGAAGAATCTACTGTGCGGCGCATCGGTTCTGCTTCTCGAATCGAGAAATTCCACTGCAAGGTTTCAGAAGTGACGCGATCGAGCAGTAACTCCACTTGTCTCGGCGATTGCAATGAAAGATTTTTCACATCTAATGCCGTGCGCAATAGTGCAATTAACGGAGCTTCCCCAACAATCTGACGCTGAAATACTTCCGTCATCATAGGGCGAATCTTATTGGGAATGTTGAAATTTGGGTCAAGCGATCGAGCAATGCCTTCAAGATTCGCAATTGCTTTTGCACAGAGTCCCAAATTTCCTGGAACTCTTACTTTGTTGTCTCGAACAATTTGCAGGACTTCATAAACAAGCTTACTAAAGTTGACTTGCGAAATGTTCAAACTATAGTAACGACGAAGTAAGCGATCGAACTCTGTTTCGAGCTTGACGCGATTGATCGGTTGAACAGGGGGCGCAAGCTGCAAGACTAATTGTGTGCATCTTTGAGCATCAAGATTGACGATCGCGAGGACGAGTTCCAAAATTAACTGCTGCGTTCTCGGATCGAGTCGCCCCACCATGCCGCAATCAAGCAATGCAACTCGACCATCTTTGAGATAGAAGACATTTCCAGGATGCGGATCAGCATGAAAGAAACCATCTAAACAAATCTGTTGGAAAAAAGCTCGAAGTAATAAAGTTGAGATGTCTTCTCTCTGTTGAAGATCGACAATCCCATCAGCACTGATTGGAGGAAACGCATTCAAGACAGCAACCCCGTCTAGCCATTCCATCGCGACGAGCTTATCTGTTGTGTATTCCCAGTAGATTTGAGGGACGACAAGCTGAGACGCATCAAACCAGCGAGTCCCGCTCAAGTTTTGCCGCAGTTGATCCGTATATCGAGCTTCTTGAGTAAAATCAAGCTCATTTCTCAGCGCTTCCGCAAATTCTTCTGCGATCGACACAATATCGTAGTACTGTCCAAAGTCAGTCTGTGCGACCAGTCTTGCCATCAATCGAATCAGAGCAATGTCTTGTTCAACGACCGCTGAGAGTCCAGGACGCTGAATTTTCAATGCAACCGCTCGACCATCTTTTAGGACTGCTCGATGAGTTTGAGCAATTGATCCGGCGGCAACAGGCGTGTAGTTGACTGAAGCAAAGATCTCCTCCATGGGCTGGCTAAATTGCTTGCGCAGCATCACTTCTACTTCTGCGCGATCGACCGGAGGCACTTCTGCTTGCAAGGTCGAAAGCGCATCAATATACTCAGCCGGGAGCAGGTCTGGACGAGTACTCAGCAATTGCCCCAATTTGACATAAACCGGGCCCAAATCCACCAAAATATTACGCAGTACAGCAGGCGGCGGCAGTTTTGGCTCATCGACCTTTCCTCCGGTCAAGAGTCGCCGCATATAATCCCATCCGTTTCGGAGAACGACTTCTAAGATCTCACCTTGGCGCGAACTGGTCTGAACAAGTCTGGAAAACATAGAAGAAGTTCCACAAAAAAACGGAGTCAGGCATTTCACCTAAAGTAACGTAAAGACTACAGGTTCAGCTATCCTCTTTCGGAAGATGGGGATTTTCCGGATCATCCGTCAGTCTTTAGATCGGAAACCCGACAGCAACGATCGCCAAAAAAACGGTTAGTCTATGAATAATGTGATTGAAGTTGCCTCATGCTTCAGTCTTTTCAATTTGTTCAAGGGGGCGCGGATGAATCGGTTTTGGAGCGTAGCAAGCAAAGTTGCGGGCAGTCTGTTTCTCTGTGGCGGAGGGGTGATTTCGATCGCGCTTTCGCTCTCTATTTTGGCGTTCCAACCTCCGACTTGGGCGTTTACGATTTTATTGATTTTGCTGGTGTTTTTTGGTCTGACTCCGAGCGCGATTGGTGGACTTCTGCTCTATGCGAGTTCTAAAGCACACCGTCATGCAGTTCGCGATCGTTTCTTTCAACTTGGCAAGTTCAATCTGCCCAAGGTCGCGGGAAAGCCCGGTCGGAAGCGAACTTCCGCAATTTCTGACCCGGAAAAGGCGGGGGGAGAATGAGGACATGAAAACCGAATCTCCTCTGCCCGTCAAGAACGGACATGCCACGCTGGACGGCGGGCCGGTTCCTGTTCAGAGTTCCGATGTGATGAGCCCGCATGACCGGATTCCGTTCCGGCGCGATGCGAAGGGCAATCCCCTGCCCGAAACTCTGATCATCGGAGGCATGCTCGCGGCGCGCCAACCGCTTGAGCGGTCCGCCTTCCAAAAGATTTTGCTTGCCGCTCCGGACGATGTCGCTCGGGCTCGCCTGGAACTGACCTACGAGCTGGTTCACGATAG
>JALOOO010000302.1 GCA_025454375.1 Leptolyngbya sp. Prado105
TTCGATTCGGCAGGCTGCACCAGAATTGAGCTTGGAGACATTGCAATCGGGATTTTGGCTGGCGGCGAGACAGGCAAATCGGCTCGATGCGATCGAGGTGATTAAAGCCATTCCTCAAGATACTGTGACGATCGATGTGACTCAGGCATTAGGAATTGCGTCGCAGTTGAATTTTTCCTACTGGAAGACTCAGGGAATTCAATCTCTTTTGACGAATAGTTTGCCTGCTGGAAATCCAGGATTTCGATCGAGGTTTGATCCGTCAGAAACTGGCAATCAGTCAGTGCGAGAAGAATTCCTCTCGTTCTATGATGCTCAGCGGAATCGTCGCTTGCCTGTTGATTTGTATTGGAGTGCTGCAACGAATGCTCAGGCTCCTTTGGTTGTGATTGCGCCTGGGTTTGAGGCGAATCGTAAGTTTTTGGCTTATCTGGCTCGACACTTAGCGTCGCACGGATTTACGGTCGCTGCGATCGAGCATCCGTTTGTGACACGCAATGGCTCACTGACTTCTTTTAATCCTGATCGCTTAGTTCCGGGCACTGAATTTATCGATCGTCCAAAAGATATCAGTTTTCTCCTCGATCGATTTGCGGAATTAAATCAGCAACCGGGCGAACTGCAAGGCAGACTCAATACCCAGAAAGTCTCCATGATTGGGCATTCCCTGGGAGGATATGAGGCATTAGCGCTCGCAGGTGCGGAATTACGAATTGATGAACTGCGGAATTTTTGTCGCTCAAGTGGTCTATTAGAGCGAGTTCCAGCGGATTGGCTGCAATGTGCTGCCGCAGAACTGCCGCAAAACCGTATCAAGGTTCGAGATACAAGAATTGTGCAAGCGATCGCGCTCAATCCTGCAATTGGTCAAATTTTCGGCAAAGAAGGGTTGAAAACGGTCGAAACACCGACGCTGATTTTGACCAGCACCGATGACACTTTGGCTCCAGCCTTTACACAGCAGCTTCAGCCCTTCTTACAATTACCAACTCCGAAGTACTTACTGACCGCGATCGGGACAACTCATCTAAGCGTAAGCGATCCCGGAAATTTTACTGGAGCCGCTGCCCAAGGAACTTTGGTAAAAGAGCGCAAAGGCAAAGAGGTGGAACCCTTGCGACGACTGTTGCAGGGCGTAAGTTTGGCATTTATTCAGCAAGCCACGCCTGAAGCGAAGACTTATCAGCCATTTTTGACTCCAGACTATGCGCGATCGCTCTCCAAACCCGACTTACAGATGCGTCTGAACACCGAACTGCCTGCGAATATTACTCGATGGTTAAGTTTAGCGTTGGTCTTTTGAAGCAATCGGAATTTCACGTTGAGTGATCGCAATCAGGCAAATCTCGCTCAAGCCGAGTGGCACTCTCCCGTTACGCAACTCTTACAGGCACTCCGCGATCGGTTCAACGGCGATCGTCATTAAAATTCTTCACCGTACTCTTGCGGATTGAAGCAAACTTGTTCGTAAAAGGTTCATGAAAGTTCATATCATGAACCTGTGCGAGCGAAAACGCACAGATACCGAACCTAGAAACAAGGGAGTCAGATCGCATGAGTTCAGCTTTGGCGGAATGGATTACCAGCACGATGCAATCGCTGGGATATTTTGGCATTGGGTTTCTGATGTTTATGGAAAATCTGTTTCCGCCGATCCCGTCAGAGTTGATCATGCCGTTTGCAGGATTCACCGTTTCCAAAGGAGACATGAATTTTCAATATGCCGTCCTTGCGGGAGTCGTTGGCACACTTTTAGGCACGCTGCTCTGGTACTACGGCGGAATTTTTATTGGTGAGAAGCGCATTCGAGAACTTGCCGATCGCTACGGCAAATGGATCGGAGTCACTGGACACGACATCGATAAAGTAAACCGTTGGTTCTATAAACATGGCACAAAAGCAGTTTTATTCGGACGATTGGTTCCAGGGATTCGGACATTGATTTCGCTGCCTGCTGGGTTAAGTGGAATGCGCTTGATGCCGTTTTTGGTGTATTCGACGATCGGAACTACGATTTGGACATTTGCCCTAACTTATGTGGGCTATGTTTTGGGCGATCAGTATGAACTGGTGGATGAATATCTCGCACCTGTTTCTAAGATCGTGCTGGGCATTTTGGTGATTGGACTTATCGTTTGGTTAATTCGGCGTAGAAAGCCTTCACAATGATTTATGAGAATTTCCAGGGTTGAGCCGCAAGATTGATGAATCGCTGGATAGAAGTCCCCAGAGAGTCATTGTGAATAGAGAGAGAGTCGGCGACTGGACGGGGAACAGATTTGGGTAAAAACTCTTCCAGAAATAAGACTCCTGGCTTTTTCATAAAAAGCGTGTCGCCTCGGCGCAGCAGTTTTGTGACCCGCATGGCAGTAAAGCGATCGTGCTAGCGCGATTTGTCCCGATTGTCAGAACCTTCGCACCGATTGTGGCGGATCGGCGCGATCAACTTCCACACGTTCATTTCGTTTAATGTAATTGGGAGCTTATGTTGGACATTTGGACTTACGGTAATGGGATATTTGCTTGAAAAAGTGAATCCAGATGTTGATAAGTACCTGTTGCCAATTATCCTGATCATTATTGTGGTTTCGCTTTTACCTTCCCTCATTCACATCTACCAGGAACACAAGTCAAATCGACCTTGAAACAGCGTTCTAACTACTGGCAACTCCTAGCTTATATTCGCCCCCAATGGCGCACGATCGTTTACGCCTTAATGTGTGCGGTGATTTTTGCCGTCACCTGGCCTGCAATGGCGTTTTTGTCCGAGAAGATGTCTCGGTTTATTGGCGAAGCAAGAATTGCCGCAGTTGCCGAAACCGCAGGCTATGTGATTTTAATTTGGGGGAGTCAAAAACTGGCGCAATATGGTCAAGAAACGCTGATTGCCCAAGCGTCATTGCGGATTGCGATGGAGTTGAGAAATCAAACGTTTGCTCATATTCAGCGCTTGAGTTTGACCTATTTTGAGACGGTTCAGACCGGAGATTTGACCTATCGCTTGACTGAAGATGTCGATCGCATTGGAGAGGTCGTTCAGAAGCTGTTTAGCCAGTTTGTCCCGAATGCGTTGAAGCTGATCGTGACCTTGATTACGATGCTTTATTTCAATTGGCAACTGACCTTAGCGACCTTGATCGTTGCGCCGCTGCTGGCGTTGCTGACTGCCTGGTTTGGGGAGAAAATGCGGAAGCTTTCTTATCGCAGTCAGAGTCGAATTTCAGACTTATCGGCGTTGCTGACTGAAATGTTTAGCGGCGTGAGATTGGTTCGAGCTTTTGCGGCGGAAGATTATGCGATCGAGCAATTTCGTCAAGGCTCAGAGCGCAATCGCCAAGCGAGATATGCGACAGAACGATTGAGAGCAATTCAGTATCCGATTCAAGGCTTTTTAGATGCGTTGGGGATTTTAGCACTGTTACTTGTGGGCAGTTGGCAAATTGCTCAGGGGAACTTAACCGGAAGTGCCTTTCTTGCCTTTGTCGTTGCGGTGGCAATGTTATTTGAGCCGATTAGTACGGTGACGTTGAACTACAACGAATTTAAGCAAGCAGAAGCTTCCGTCGATCGCATTTTTGAGCTATTGCAGATCAAACCCTCGATCGCAGAACATGCGGATGCACAGGATTTGCCTCCGGTTCTCGGTCGGATTGAGTTTGAGAATGTCTCTTTTGCTTATCGTCTCGATCGTCCGGTGTTACAGGATTTGAATCTACGAGTCTATCCGGGCGAAATGGTCGCTTTAGTTGGAGCGTCGGGAGCAGGGAAAACAACGCTGGTCAATTTGATCCCAAGATTTTATGATCCGCAGCAAGGTGAGATTTGGATCGATGGGACGAACATTCGAGATGTCTCGCTGAAGAGTTTGCGGCATCAGATTGGGATTGTGCCACAGGAGACGATTTTGTTTACAGGCACGATCGCGCAAAATATTGCATTTGGACAGATCAATTTTGATATGAATGCCGTGAAAGAAGCGGCAAAAATTGCAAATGCACATCAGTTTATTAGTCAATTTCCCGATGGCTATCAGACTTGGGTGGGTGAGCGTGGGGTGAATTTATCAGGAGGACAACGGCAGAGACTTGCGATCGCACGGGCTGTTCTGCTCAATCCTCGCATTCTGATTTTGGATGAAGCGACTTCTGCTTTGGATTCTGAATCAGAAGCATTAGTTCAAGAAGCGTTGGAGCGAATCATGCAGGGGCGAACAGTGTTTATCATTGCGCATCGATTAGCAACGGTAAGAAGAGTCGATCGCATTTTGGTGATGGAAAAAGGGCGCGTCGTTGAGTCGGGAACGCATACAGAATTGATCGCAGAAGGTGGACGATATGCCCGCTTTTATGCACAACAGTTTAGCTAGAATTTGAGTAAATTGTCCTATGCCCCTACCGATTAAGTGCTTGACCCAACCATTGATGGACTCGATCGCTGAACAAGCCCGCACGAGTCCTCGTCAGCGCCAGAACTATAACTTTCACAAACATCATGAAACGGTTCAGCGCTTTCTAAATGTATTGCAGCCTGGAACTTATGTGCGCCCGCATCGCCATATGCGCCCGGAGGAGAAGAGCGGATTTGAGTTTTTTCTAGTGTTGCAAGGTGCGATCGGGATTTTGATTTTAGATGAATCGGGGGCGGTGATTCATACTGAGAAAATTAGTGCAACGGGAACGACAAGAGGTGTGGAACTTGGAGAAGGAATGTTTCATACGCTGATCGCCTTAGAGCCAGATACCGTGATGTTTGAACTCAAAGAAGGTCCTTATGTGCCAATGGATGATAAGGACTTTTTGCAAGCATTTCCGCTGGAAAATACGCGCGAAGCTCAACAATGGCTAGAGACTTGGAAGCAATATTTCGAGTAGTCTAGTCCGGTCTTGCAAACCCAGTTCTCGGATCAGGAATATACAATCCTAGAACTAATGAATTTATGACTTCATCCCAGACCGGAACCATGCTCTCCGCTTGATCTGCCCAATACTCGAAGGTGAGCAGACATTGAATGCTTGAACCGATACCGACGCAGATGCGAGAGAAGGCTTCTCGATCGCCGTCTTGATGATCCATAAATTTTAATTCTGTCCAGACAATTCGAGCCGTTTGTCGCTTTAAGGTAATGACTTCTCCTTGTTCGATCACATCGCGACTGTCTGCCGCTGCAATTTTTTTCAATGTGTGTGCAAGTGGAAATAAACTCCAGTCATGTTCTGGCAGATGTTTGTAGGAGACTTCTAAGCAGCAGTCGTCGTCGGGCGGTGCTTTGTCTCGAAAGGCGAATGAGTTTTCTTTCGGTTCAAAAAACCATTTCTGCGGCACATCAAATCGTACTGCGCCGCGCCCTGCGACGAAGATTTTATAGCCTGATTTTGATTGCCATCCATGGTTCTCATTGATCTGAATGGTCTCTTTAATCCATTCGGGTTTGCCTTTTTTGCGTTTGCTCATAGGGGAAGACTCGCGATCGCAATTCGCTTTATCGTAGTGCATTTATCAATCGTTAGTTGCGTTTTACCGGATCGGAGGGCTTGGGAACCCTTAAAGCCCTGTTCGTTCACGACGGGGATGGAGAAAGGGGTTCCCGCGCCGATGTTAGTCGGCAGATTTCAGAGAACGGATTAACTCACGAAGCACGTCATT
>JALOOO010000083.1 GCA_025454375.1 Leptolyngbya sp. Prado105
CGTTATGGCTTGGATCATCTTCGCAATATTGTGCTCAATTTCGAGCGGAAAGCAACTGAATTTATGCAAGTTCTACAATTTTTGTCCTGTACTTAGGAGTCAAAATCTATTTACCCCTTGGGCAATGGAATCAAAACATTTACAACTTGCGAGAATAGAAAAGACCCACCCACCCCGCAAATAACTAACCCGGCAGATCGTAAGCTGGCAGGAAATCGTGGCTCCTCGGTTCTCTGAAGCAACACTTTACCTAGCTTGAAGACGATCGCCGCAACTACTAGCTGAATACAAGTGAAGCCTGCCAAATATGCCAGCATCGGAGCTATCTGCGCCCCAAAGATAGCTTCGCCATAAGCATATCCATGACAGACCCCTGCGATCGCACTAAAACCCACAACCGTTGTAGTTTTAAGATCGTCTTTTTGAGTCAGCAAAATGCCAAATAGAAGGATTGAGCCTGAAACGAGTAGTTCAATCCCTGGCAAATTGAATCCAAGAAGGTGCAACCCTGTTCCTGCCATCGCTGCCAAAACAAACGCCGCTGGAATCATCATTCCTTGCCGCTTCACGACTGCCAGCAGCCCGATCGCAACAATGAATGCAAAGTGATCCACCCCAATTAACGGGTGAGCTAGTCCTGACAAAAATCCTTCCAGAAAGTTGCTCGGCGTGGCTCCTCCCATCGGATGGTGCGCCATAGCAGGGAAAGCAAACAGCAGCAAGGCGACGATCGGCAGGGCAATCAGCAGCTTTGTCTGAATCGTTTTACTGAAGTAATTGAGCTTAGAAAACTTGCGTTGGTGAATCATTCATTCCTCACAGATCATGCTTGTGGTGTAATTAGATCGAACGGCTAGAAGTGACATTTTCCTCAGCGATCAATTCGATCGTTCGCTGCTCTAGCTCCTCTAGCGAAATTAGATTTGAGTCCAAAGTTAACCGTTCTAAAGCCAACAGCCAGCGCTGGTAATAGTCCCAGTTCGGATCATCTTTACAGTGAGTCGCCTCCCACTCTGCGATCGAGGCAATTAAACCTTGACGGAAATCTTCCCATTCATAATGACCCTTTTTAGAAAGCGCGATCGCCATTCCAAAAGCGCGTCCTTCCCAAGGTCTTTCAAACAAGAGTTCTCCATTATCGCGAGGAGGCGCGTCCTGCTCACCCAGCATACTGACAGTCGCAAACTGCTCAAATTTGACTTGCATATTGCTCTCCTAAGTTCATCAGCAAACTTTCCTACGCGGGAACAACGACTTTTGCTGCACCTTGCATTGCTTCGGGCGTAATAATCGCAGCAAGCTGTTCTTCTGTCCAACCGTCTGTGCCGTCGGGTCGTTCTGGTACAACAAACCAGCGAATTTGAGCACTCGTATCCCAAACTCGAATCTCAGT
Organism: Leptolyngbya sp. Prado105; assembly: GCA_025454375.1. GTDB lineage: Bacteria > Cyanobacteriota > Cyanobacteriia > Leptolyngbyales > Leptolyngbyaceae > Leptolyngbya. The sequence continues at coordinate 1,394 of JALOOO010000083.1, forward strand.
CGATTCGGGAACATTGAGTCCAAACTCTTGCAGCACTTTACGTGGTTCTCGAATGGCTCTCGCTCGAAAGGTTGGATCTTTAAACCAATAGGGAGGTAGCCCTAAAACGGGCCAAGGGTAGCAAGAACACATTGTACAAACAATGAGATTGTGAACTCCAGGGATATTTTCTACTGCTTTCATGTGTTCACCCTCTGCGCCTGCCATCCCACGGGGAAAGTTCATTAATGCGATCGCAGAAGGCGTATCCTCTAACAATTGCTGCTTAAACTCTGGATCAACCCAGGCTTTTGCAACGATTTTGGCACCGTTAAAAGGTCCCATGTCTTTCTCAAAGAAATCGATCACCTTGTCCACAGTTTCACCTGTGATGATGCCCTTCTCAATCAGCAGCGATTCTAATGCTCTGACACGAGCAGCACTGTAAGTTTCTCGATCGATACTTTCACTCATCATTCATATCCTCAAATTAAATCAAAACCAATCCCGCCCGGTTAAGCTGGATCTTCCAAATAGGCTTCAAAGATCTGCACATAAATCCAGGTCTTCGGCTCTGTCAAATTGCCCCAGATTGCATGAGAATCAAATTTAACGTTGTAAATCGGCATTGGATCGCCTACTCCATCTCCTGTGGGAAAGTAATAGCTGTAAGCGCCTTCGTAGACTACATCCACTACTCCTTGTTTCGTTCTCAGGTAACCTGGTAGCTTGCAATGTTCGGTTGCAGGTGGATTTTTGACCGTGACGACATCCCCGACTTTGAACTTGGGCTGAATCTCAACCTCACACTTCGGTGAATCTCCGACTCGCAAATACTCCATCACTTGATCGTCGATCGCAGGTTCTCCACTTTGAGGCAGAGGAGCATCTAACTTTTCTAGATATCCCGCTGTCTTTGCATCGAGTTCCGCTTGAGAAACATAGCCCGATTCAACAAAAAAGCCAGAAATTCCGCCCAGCCACTTTTCGTAATATCGATACTTGAAGTAGTCGAAAGGGTTCAGCCCTTCAGCACCCTTGCGGAGATGTCCCCATGTCCAAAAGCTCTTGAACTGAGTTGGGACTGTTTTGACGGCTTCTAAATGATTACTGAGAGCCATCATTGCCACATGGATACCAAAGATACGTTCTTCCCAGGGCTGTACAAACACTCGCTTCTCAAAGCTAGAAGGCTCAAGACCCTCAAGCCCGCCGATGTAATGCTGTAGCTTCATTTTTCTCCTGTTATTTTTGAGAATTAGTAATAGCGATAATTCACATCTTGCCTAAACACGGGTTTGCTCTCTAGCAGGAATCCCTTGCGTTGTCATCGCATCGCCCCATATTTCGGAGAGATAGCCAAAGATTCCGCCTAAAATCATTGCTGCTGCTGCAATCAGTGCTGGGTTTTCTAGCCCCGGAGTGGTGATTGCTTTCCCGGTCGCGATCGTAGTTCCAACCAGGGAGGCAAACCCCCAAACGATCGCAGGAATCGCCCTGAGCAAGGGAACTTTGGAGACTTGAACCATCGCCGCACTTCCGATTCCAACACAGATAGCGACGATCAAAGAATTACTGCCCAAAGCTGCGATCGCCAGAAGTGTAAGAGAGGCGATCGCAATTCCCGTTAAATTAGAAGAAATGCTCTGCTTTAAGCCAGAAGATTTGCCACCCAAAATGAAGAAGGATGCCCAAGCAATAAACGTAACCCAGACAGGAACAAGAATGAGCGTTGCTGTGAGGTAAGTATCAACGGCTCCCAGTACACCAATGCTGACACTATAGGCATCCAGCTTTTTCATACAACATCTCCCTACTTGTGAAGATTTAGAAGTACCATTCTCCGCGCAAAACCTAGACTAAACACGACTGAAACCCACTTTTTAGCTCTGCCTCTGGCAATTCCCGCCCGATGAATACCAGTTCGTTTCGTCGAGGTTCATCCAACTTCCAAGGACGACCAGGGCGACCTTCTAGCAGCATGTGAACACCCTGAAGAACAAACCGCCGATCTTCGTCATCGATATTCAGAATGCCTTTCATCCGAAAGAGATTCTGTCCCTGGGTTTGAACGAGTTGGTTTAACCAGGTCGTGAGTTTATCGCCATCCACAATTCCCGGCTCAACGATCGAGATTGAGAAAACGGTTTCATCATGGTCATGTGCCGCTTCGTTCAGAAACTCTGAATCAATAGACAAAGCATTCTTGAGATCAAAGGCTTTTACTCCTAGAACTGCATCGATCGTTAAGTCGCAGTTGTGAGTTCGATGCACTTTGGCAAAGGCATTGATTGCCCGAATTCGATTTTCTAGCTCCTCAATCTGTTGAACCGAGACGAGATCGATTTTATTGAGTAAGATAACATCTGCAAATGCAATCTGTTCTTGGGCTTCGCTACTATCCCAATGTTCCCAGATATGTTTGGCATCCACGATCGTCACAACAGCATCTAACTCCGTTTTAGACCGCATGATTTCGTCAACAAAAAACGACTGAATCACGGGCGCTGGATCAGCTAATCCTGTTGTTTCAATCACCAGATGATCAAACTTTTCACGCTTCTCGATCAAGTTGCTAACAATGCGAATCAAATCGCCTCGGACTGTACAACAAATACAGCCATTGTTCATTTCTAAAATTTCTTCATCTGCGTTCATAACAAGCTGGCTATCAATTCCCACATCGCCAAATTCATTCACAATCACAGCTACTTTTCTGCCGTGGTCATGATGAAGAATATGATTCAGAAGTGTAGTTTTACCAGACCCAAGATAACCTGTAATGATCGTAACGGGAGTAGAACGATTCATCATTGTTTAGCATAGCTTTGCAAGAGTTACGAATTAATCAGGTCGCCTTGGGGAACTACCACTCCATCTCACTTTCGCCTAATTAATCTTGTACCTATTAATCTCACTAATTGCTACTGAGAAAAGTAGCGCTTGCGACAAAAACTCGAAAATCTAGGACTGTATCTTCAAGCCAGCCCAAAGCTCTCGATCGGGGTCAACACCATCGATAAAATCTAGTTTTTGGAATTGAATAGCCACGGCTATTCAGTCGTGTTGATGTTGATCAGCTTCTTGAGCAGAAAGTAATTCTATAAGTCTGGTCTGAATCGCTTCTGGCTCTAGAAGTTGTTTCTCAATTAGTAGCTTTTCGCAAGCATAAACCCACTGTTCATAATAAGCCTCTGTCCCAAGAGCTTCTCGTTCAGCCGCAGAGATTTCATTCATCAGATAGTTTGTCCACTCTGACCAAGTGCAGTAGTGATCTGCGGCGAGTTGGTTAACCAATGCAAAAGCGTGAGCTTGCCAAGGAGCCTGAAATACAATCTCATTCTGGTCATTGGTTAGTGCAAACGAAGATTGAGGAGAATCATTCATAGTTTTAAACGAATTCTAGATAATCATCAAACAGGTCAATGTAAAGTGCGTCTTTAGCAGAAGCATCAGTTCCCCATACCTCCTGAGCAGTAAAGCGCACGCTATAGATATGCTGAGGTTTTGTACCTAAACGCATACCAACAGCATCAGGAAAAACATAAATTCCATAATCCTTCACGATCGTTCCAACTTTGCCTCTAATGTAGCGAGGTAAGCGAGTATAGTTCTCTATATGGATAACCTTGGCTCGTACCTGATCTCCCACCTTAAACTGTCCAGGTTCATTGCTATCGACGCGGCAGTTGATGCCATTGCGAAGAAGTTCCTTGGCTTGTTCGACTGTCATACATTCATTGCTAGTCTCAAGTTGCATAAATCTACTCTAAATGATGTATTTTAATCGGCTGAAGTCTGTGAATGAGCGAACTGAGTCAACCGTTCTTCAATTTCCTCTTTTGTTACAAGGTGATGTTCAGTTAGCAATAATTCCAGAGCATATAGCCAGCGCTCGTAGTAGCTAGAACTGAGATATTGACCCGGCGGCATTCGCTCAGAGGCATGGCGAGTTTCGTCCACAGGAAAATAGTTCCTAAAGGTAGCAAAACTCATTGCGAACACCTTTGCTTCCCACTCGGAATGAAACACAGGTTCGTCTACTGCGATCGGAATTGCTCCTAGATTATGCATCCCACCTAAATCATGAGGACCATTCATTATATGTTTCCCTAAGCGACGAGTTCAGGAGAAGTTGGCACTTGAACTTTTGCTGTGCCAATCATTGCATTACGGGTAACAAGAGAGGTAAGGGCTGCTTCAGTCATTGTCTCTATACCCAGCGGACGTTCGGGCAAAACCAAATAGCGTAGATCTGCGTTGCTGTCCCAAACTCTTACCTCTACATGATCCGGGATCTCTAAACCGAATTCACGTAGAACACCACGAGGATCAATCACTGCACGAGAGCGATAGGCAAAAGATTTGTACCAAGCTGGCGGTAAGCCCAGAATCGCCCACGGATAGCAAGAGCATAAAGTGCAAACAATCAGGTTATGAACTTCTGGCGTATTTTCCACTACAACCATATGTTCACTAGAAAATCCTGCTAGACCTAACTCTGCGATCGCACTTGTACCATCTGTCAGCAATCGCTGCTTGAAGTCGGGATCAATCCAGGCTTTGGCAACAATTTGTGCTCCATTGTGAGGTCCAATACGATGCTCGTAAGCATCAATAATCACATCAATCGTTGCTGGATCAATAATCCCCTTTTCGACAAGGAGCGACTCGATCGCCTTGACACGAAGAGCAATATCAGGTTTTGGGTGTTGACTATGAGAACTCATAATACACTCGTAATACTTAGTGACAGAATTTGAAAGTTGATCAGAAGCAAAATTATTGGTTACAGCAGATTGTAGAAGAAATGTACACCTTTTTGAATTGATTTCTAAACCATGCAAGGAGGTAGCTTAAGGCTTGTTACCGATGAAACAAAATCTAAGTGAGTGATTCTAGCTTTTTGCTGCAAATATTCCATTGCCTTGAGGGCTGACCCATGTGCATTCCAGTCTGAGCCTACACAACAATCTTCGATGACGTGGAAGAAGTAGTCATGCTGATGGGCATCAACTGCGGTGTAATGAACACAAACATTAGTAAGTGTCCCCATCATAATTAGCGTATCTACTTTTAGCCCTCGTAGAAGCAAATCCAGGTCTGTTGCAAAAAAAGCACTATACCGACGCTTCTCGATCGTAAACTCTCCACCGATCGGGTATAAAGCAGGATGAAAATCTGTTCCTGGGCGATTCTCCAGACAGTGAATCGGTTCTGCACCATCTAATTCGCGCCCAAAATCTACCATCTGCTCACGATGAACTTCTTTAGTATGAATAATCGGTATCTCTGCTGCTCTGGCTACGGCTAGAACCTTCTCTGCTTTGTGAAGAACGTCCGATGCCCCGACAGTCTGAAGAACCTCCCCCTGCAAAAAATCTCGCTGAAAATCAATTAGCAGCAATGCTGTTGATTGAATATTAAACTCTAAAGCCATGTTGCTTCATCCCATTCAGAATCATTTCTCACTCAACATCGTGATCTAAGCAGCCTTGCCTGAGATCTTATCGTATTCATTAGCGAATGAGCAACTCAATAGAGCTTTAATTGTTGAATCGCTAATTATGGAGGAATTTTATTACTGATTCTGTGTACAAAGCTACAAAATCTGTTGCTTTTATGAATTAACTTAATGGATAGCTAATCAGTAAGCAAATCTAAACACGGGAACTGGATGCCAAGGTAGAGCAGCGAGGTTTACACAGCTTCCGGGTTCTCATGGTTTAAGTAGGAAGGGTTAAGCAATGTGGATTAGGAATCTTCTAGTTCTTTCTTGTATCAGTTTTGTCCTTGCTTCCTGTGGCAGTACAACATCGACAGATACCGCTTCAAGCAGTCAACCAGCCGGTGGTACTGCCCAACCGCTAACGCCTGTCAAGGTTGGACATCTCGTTGCCCTAGATATGGCTCCTTTATTTGTGGGTGTTGAGTCTGGGTGCTTTAAGCAGAACGGACTTGCGGTTGAAACAGTTGCTTTTACCAACCCAGGAGACAACAATGCTGCCTTGGCAGGTAGTGCAGTCGATTTCAATATCAACCCTTTTACATTGCCCTTCTTTGCTGCAAGTAGTGGTGTACCCATCAAAACGATTTCGGCGGCGGGTGGATGGGGAGTGATGCAGGTCATTGCCAAAAGTCAATACAACATCAAATCAGCCGAAGATTTAGCTAAATACGTCAAGAACAATCCCGGCAAGAAGTTAAAGATCGCAACGCTTAGGGGTGACACATTAGAACTGATCCTGCTGGATACTTTTGAGAAAGAGGGTCTTTCTGTTAACGACTTTGAAATGGTTTATTTCGATGACCTGCTAGCAATGGTCGATGCTTTCAGGCTTGATAAAGTGGATATGCTCAGCCATATCAAGCCTTATACCACTCAATTTGTCGAAAATGGTTCAGCAACCGTTGTCACCGACAATGCCAAAACTTGGTCGCCCAATACGCCGAATACTGTTGTCAGTGTGCTAGACAAAACTTTAACGGGGCAACCTCAAGTGGTTGAATCGTACCTTAAGGGAATGCAGTGTGCAGCTAAGATCATCAACGAAAATCCCCAAGAAGCTATCTCTCTGCTCAAAGGTGGTAATTATTATCGGGTTGATGACAAAGTATTGCTGAAAGCATTTGAAACTCAGCCTGCTCCCATTACCTTCACTCCTGACCTGAAAGCAGTTCAAGATGTTGTTGATGAAATGGTAAAACTGAACTACATCAAAGCTGATGTCCCAGCGAGTAAAATCTTCGATGTCTCGATCATCGAGAAGTTAGAAAAGCAATGAAAGCAGCCAATAGCATTCCTTGTAACCAAGTAAGAGAACAAAATAGCAATGACGATCAACCAACTCTGGCAGCGGTGGAAGGGCTGGAGCCTTCCGGTGATTTGCGGAACGTTTTCCTGTTTTGTACTCATTTGCATCTGGGAGTGGGTCGGCTTCAATCCTGCTAATCCCGTAACTCAAGTCCTTCCTCCTCCCTCTAAATTTCTCCCAGTTCTATTTGAGAGCGACTTTAAGATCGGCTTAGGTTCTCAATCTGCATCGATCTATCAGTCTGTCTTCGTCACTCTGTTTCGGGTATTCGCTGGAATGACTATCGCATTTTTGGCTGCGATCGCTTGCGGAATGCTAATCAGTCTTTCGGAGTGGGCTGAACTGTTTATCCTTCCAGTGCTAGGAGTCATTGCTCCGATCGCTCCGATCGCTTGGGTTCCGCTTGCGCTGGTTGTTTTTGGTATTAGCAACCTCACTGCAATCTTTATCGTGTTTATGGGAGTCTTCTTCACTCTAACCATTGCTACCGTAGCAGAAATCAAGCGGATTCCTGAGAATTTACTGATTACAGCCAGAAACCTGGCAGGTAATCGATTTAATGTGTGGCGGATGGTTGTGATGCCGTCTGTGATACCCAGCGTATTTACACTTCTACGACTCAACTTTATTGCTGCTTGGATGGCTGTTCTTGCGGCGGAGATGACAGGACTGCGCGACGGGCTGGGTTCAGTTGTGATGACGGGTCGCAATTTGTTTAACAGTAACTTGATTCTCTTGGGGATTTGCATCATTGGCATTTCTGGATTTGCCGTTGACCGTCTGCTGCTCCTCATTCAGCAAAAGTTTTTCTGGTGGAAAGTATGAAACTAACAGAAGCTCTGCCGACTGTCCTGTCTTGTCAAAACCTCTCTAAAAGCTTTCGAGGGAGTCATAAGCAGGAAACTGTCGTGCTTACCGACATTAACCTTGAGATCTGCAAAGGAACATTTGTGACAATTTTGGGACAGTCTGGAGGAGGTAAATCAACTTTGCTAAAGTTGCTGGGTGGGTTTCTTTCTTCATCATCAGGCAAGGTTGTTTTTAATGGGCAGCTTCTAAAAGGCAATACTCCTGATATCGGCATGATCTTTCAAGATCACAATTTATACCCCTGGATGACCGTTGAACAGAACGTCGGATTCGGCTTCAAAATTAAGGGCGAGAAGCCAGGAAAGTATAAGCATCTAGTTCACGAAATCTTGGATACAGTCGGGTTATCCCATGCCCGTAAGTTATATCCTCATCAACTGTCAGGCGGAATGAGGCAACGGGTCGCGATCGCTCGCTCGATTGTCGTTAATCCAACAGTTCTTCTTCTAGATGAACCATTTTCTGCTCTAGATGTTCAATTAAGACGACGCTTGCAAGAATTTCTGCTGGCGCTCTGGAGCGAGATGAATACAACGATGATTCTGGTGACACACAATGTAGAAGAGGCGATTTTGCTAGGACAAAATTTAGTCGTTGTCGGTGACAGTCCTGGACGAATTGTGGAAGAGGTGCAAATCTCAGATGCTCAGTATCGAGACCGCTATCATCCTGATTTTTTGCGCCTTCAACGTTATTTAGAATCTGTTCTTGAGGGCACCTCAAAAGAACAGGAAAACGGCTATTGTGAAGAGATACTCGCAACTCCTAGAATCCGAAGAAATTGACACTTGAATGCAATCATTAATTAGGACTTTAAACGCGCGGGATATTGCGCCTTGTGTATTTTTATGATTGTTCTAGAGTGCAGACGTTTAACCTCTGGTTTTGCCTTCATCATGTTTAGGAAACCAAAGAGGTCATCGTTGTTACTGTAAACATACTCCATCATGACGTTGTATTCACCTGTAACAGATGAGATGTAGCTAACCTTCTCCATATCAATCAATGTGTAAAGTGTAGCCTCAAAGAAGACAGGATCAACATCTAGTTCAATGTAAGCGACGTTTGCGTACTTGATTTTTCCAGCGTCGATAAAGGCACTAATTCTGATCATTCCTTCATCGAGTAACCGTTTAACTCGATATCGGACGGTTGCTTCGGGAACTGCTACCTCACGAGCAATTAAGCTGTAGGAAACGCGACCATCTGCCTGCAAATACTCAATAATATCTAGATCGAGTTGGTCAATATTATAGCTTTGAGTGTTAAGTAGGTTGTTGTCATTATTAATGTTTCCCATCTTTTCGCTGACAGTCTCCTTTGGGTTCAGTTGACAATATCAGTTGACAATACCAGTTCTACTCCCCGCAGTATACAATCAAGTCAATTTCGATGTCTCCACCGCCTGCCAACCCCACGACTTCGATCGATCGCAAAGTAGGAAGCATAGACTCGATTCACTTCCTCATAATCTCGAAAATCAGTAATAAAAATTCGCGCCATCACGACTTGCTCAAACCCAACTCCTACCCGCTCAAGAACCAATGAGAAATACTTCAAAGACCACGCCGAGCTAGTCGATTTCTCAATCAAATTCATCAAATTCCTGGGATTCGGCACTATGAGTCCCATCTAGTGCTAAAACTCCTAAAGGCGCAGTACAGCTATGTTTTAAACTCTTAGTAAATTGAGCTTTTAGAAAGGACGCGATCAAAAATAGCAATTCTGCTAGATTCAATTAGCACATTCCTAACCTGATCGCGCTAGAGCAACTTGCGATTCGTATTTGCCTCAATTTGCTTCCTAGAGTGCAATTCTAAATTGTATGTTTGACTACAATTTAGACCGTCAACCTCTGTGAACAATCTAACGATACAGTTAGGATTGCCTCAACTTATGATCAATCAACCGATTTCGGAAGAGTTACAGCACTTAAAAACGACGCTCAAAGACCAAAGTGTGAAGTATGCGATCGCGAGTTTTGTCGATATTCATGGCATGTGCAAAGCTAAAATGGTTCCGATCGCGCATTTCGACCAGATGATGCAAGGATCAGAGCTATTTACCGGAGCCGCGCTCGATGGCGTTCCTCAAGCAGTCAGTGATGAAGAAGTGGCAACCCTGCCCGACCCTAAGAGCGCAACTATTCTGCCCTGGAATTCTGAAATGGTTTGGTTTGCCAGCGATTTGTATTTGCAGGGCAAGCCGTTTGAGGCGTGTTGTCGGAGTATCTTGAAATCTGTATTGCAGCAAGCAGCAAAGCTAGGATTTCAGTTTAATTTGGGCATTGAGACTGAGTTTTTTATTCTCAAAGATGAAGCTGGACAAGCAATGCCAATCAGCGATCGAGATGCCTTAGCAAAGCCTTGTTATGACCTGCAAGGATTGCTGGATAACTATGTCTGGGTAGATGAGATTGTCCAAGCGATGAATCATCTCGGTTGGGACGTTTATTCGTTTGACCATGAGGATGGGAATGGTCAATTTGAAACGGATTTTGCTTATTCAGATGCGTTAACCATGTCCGATCGACTGATTTTCTTTCGGTTGATGGTGAAGGAAATTGCTCGGAAACATGGGTATTTTGCAACGTTCATGCCCAAACCGTTTGCGAATCGAACGGGTAGTGGGGCGCACTATAATATGTCGCTTGCTGATTTGAAGAGTGGAGAGAATTTGTTTGTCGATCGACAAGATCTTCGGGGTTGTGGATTGTCTAAGCTGGGCTATCAATTTATCGCCGGTGTGTTGCGTCATGCTCCTGCAATCTGCGCGGTGATTGCACCTACCGTAAATAGCTATAAGCGACTAATTGCGCGAGGAAGTATGTCCGGGTTTACTTGGGCACCCGTCTACATTTGCTACGGCAACAACAATCGCACGAACATGCTGCGGATTCCATTGGCAGGGGGACGGGTTGAATGTCGAGCAGCAGACATTTCATGCAATCCCTACTTGGGTGCAGCGATGATTCTAGCAGCGGGGTTAGAAGGAATCAAAGAAGGGCTTGATCCAGGGGAACCCCATACAGAAAATATGTATACTTACAGTCTGGCAGAACTCAAGCAAATGGAAATCAAAACGCTGCCGCGAACTTTAGGAGAAGCGATCGAAGCATTCGCGGCAGATCCATTAAGTGAATCCGTCCTAGGGTCGTTGATGTATCAAACCTATGTGGACTTCAAAACGCAAGAATGGATGGACTATCACAATCATGTGTCCGATTGGGAAATCCAGCGATATCTCAAGTTCTTCTAATGGCGAATCTGGTCTGCCCACGGGGTGAGAACGGCTGAAATCCACTTTAAACCGTAGTCGATCGCGAGTCCGATCAGTCCAATCAGCAAAATACAAAACAGCACTTTCTCTGTTTGTAAAAACCGCTGTGCCTGAATGATTCTAAATCCTAATCCCGATTGAGCCGCGACTAATTCAGCAATTACTAGATAGTTCCAAGCTCCCGAAATGTTCACCCGCAAGGTATCCAACACACTTGGAAACGTTGCGGGAACAATCACCCGGAACAAGACATCTCGCCGCGTTGCTCCTAATGTGTAAGCGACATTGATCATCTCACTCGGAATAAATTTGACTGCATCTGCAATCATAATCGCGTTATACAGCACCACACCCAGCGTAATGATCAATACTTTCGATTCTTCACCCAGTCCCACCCAAATCACAATGAGGGGGACAAAGGCAGTAACAGGCATATATCGAACTGTGCCAACAAAGGGGGCGAAGAAACTCTCCATGCTGTAGAACGTTCCCATCGCAATTCCTACCGGTGCGCCGATGATAGCTGCAACAATAAAGCCTGCAAAGACTCGACCACAACTCGCCAACACATCTGACATCAAATCATTGTTGATGAACATATCTATGCCTGCTTGCACCACTGCGGTCGGTGTCGGCAAGAACATGGGGGGAACGAGTTGGGCATAACTCACGATCGACCAAAGCAACAGCGGGAGCGCCAGTGATACGATGATGATCAATCCTGCCAATCGGCGCGGAAATCCCTGGCGGATGCTCCAGAACACAGAAGGCTTTAAATATTGATGGTGACGGACGGATGTTGATGCAGGGAGAGTCGCGTTAGCCACGGGAATTAGTCCTCTGAGTGCAGGTATAACGTCACCGATGTATGACATTCATTCAGTCTAAGGAGATGTCTCTGCTTTTTTGTATTTAACACTACATAGATCGAGCATTTCTCACAGATTGCTGAGACTCTCGCAATTTATGTATCGAAATTGACACTTCGCAGCAAGCAAATCAACTTAACTGATGAAGATATTCTGCTGCTTCATTTTGGACACTCGCTCATGCTGAACATCCGATCTCAAGAATTACAGGGGCGATCTGAGCTTGAGATCGCATCTGGATCAACCGCAAAACTGGAAGTTCTTGCGTTATCTAAGTCATTTATGCAACCTAGTGGCGCGATTAGTGTTCTTGAGGACATTCATTTTCAGCTTTTTCCAAGAGAATTTGTTTGTCTGGTTGGAGCCTCTGGCTGTGGGAAATCAACGCTGCTCAATATTGTGGCAGGACTGACCGCACCTTCATCGGGAAGTGTGCTAGTAGATGGGCGTGAAGTGACTGGACCTGGCTCCGATCGCGGCATGGTGTTTCAGAACTATACCCTTTATCCCTGGCTGACCGTTGCTCAGAATATTGCATTTGGTCTACAGCTTCGCAAACTGCCCAAGTCTGAACAACGCGATCGCGTGAATTACTATCTAGATGTGGTGGGCTTGACTCAGTTTGCACAGTCTTATCCAAAACAGCTATCGGGTGGGATGAAACAGCGAGTCGCGATCGCGCGTGCTTTGGCAAATGAGCCTGCGGTGTTACTCATGGATGAGCCGTTTGGAGCCTTAGATGCCCAAACCAAAGAGCAAATGCAACAGTTCTTACTCGAACTCTGGGAACAAACCCATGTCACTGTTTTGATGATCACGCATGATGTCGAGGAAGCCATCTTTTTATCTCAGCGAATGTATGTGATGAGTGCGCGACCAGGACGAATAAAGCTTGAAGTGCCTGTGGATTTGCCAGAGCATCGAACCCTAGAAGTGAAGCTGTCGGCAGAATTTGTTGGGATTAAGCGACAGATTCTACAGGCACTGCGTGAATGATTATTTTTCTGCGTCAACTCCTTCGTTGACTAAAGAGCGGCATTGACTAAAGAGCGGCGTTGACTAAAGAGAACAAGAAATTGTACTTTTGAACACATTATTTCTAGTGCTACGTGATAGAAATAATGATATTAGAGCAATGACATTAGCTCAATGACATTGAATTTTATTATCAGGAGCGCACAGCCACCAGAAGCCGCATTCCCCACAATTTACGATCGCTTCTAGGGTTCCGATTCAGCCGCAGTTAGGGCGAATGACTGGTCCGAGAGAAGCAAACTGTCTAGCGCAATGCTAAAACAGTCACACGGCGGGACAAAAGCCCGGGAGAGACGATTAACAGCGATTGACTGTTACGGCTCTTTCGGGCTTTTTAAGCAATTAGCCCGCAGTTCTATCCTTCAGTGTCTTAAAGGAAGTCAATATGTTCAGGTTTCGATTTGTCAAATTGTTCGCATTTGCTCTAGTTGCCCTGTTTTGGACTGTTGCTTGTTCTCCTCAAGCCTCGAACAATACTGCAACCAATACTGCAACTCAACCTTTATCCGTATCTACCAATTCTTGGTCTGGCTATTCCGGACATCACGTCGCCGTGAAAAAGGAGTTCTACAAACAAGCTGGATTGAACATTGAAGATACGCTATTTCAGTCAAATACCGAGCAAATTACTGCATTTTTATCTGGTAAAACCGACCTAGCTTGGCTGACGGCTGGAGATGTGATTCAAATGGCAGGGAAAGATCCGAATCTCAGAATTATTTTTCTATGTGACTACTCGAACGGCGCGGATGGAATTTTAGGACGAGGGATCAAAACAGCATCGGACTTAAAAGGGAAAACATTAGCGCATGAGAATGTTCTGTTTCAGAAAGTACTCCTGCGGGCTTATCTTGAAAAAGGTGGACTGACTGAGAAGGATATTACGATTCGGGATATGCCTGCACCCGATGCAGCAACGGCGTTTAGCGCCAAGCGAGTCGATGCGGCTGTGACCTATGAGCCATTTTTGACGAAAGCAGCAAAAGAAGGAGGCGGAGAGATTATTTTTAGCTCTAGAGGCACAAATTTGATTGCTGATGTAGTGGTGACGCGCCCGGCTGTGATTGCAAGTCGAAGAAATGATTTGATTGCGTTTCTTAAAGCTGCGGATCAGGGAATTAAATTACTCAAAGCGGGAGACGCAGATGCGATCGCCGTTGCATCTGCTCGAATCGGAATTAAACCAGAAGAACTGCGCGAACAGCTTACGGGCATTACTTTGTTCGATATCGAGGGCAATCAGTCGATCGGCTTTAATCCCGCCCACGAAAACAACGCAATCAAGAGTTTTGAACTGGTTGCTAAAGCGGCATATGACTTCAAATTCACACCTCAGCGGCTAGATGTCAAGTCACTCTATGATGATTCTCTGGTGAAGTCTCTTTAAAGTCATTGAAGCTATGGCAACAACATCAGTGAGTGATGATTCACAAGACAATTTTCACCACTGATGTGCCATGAAGTGTTTGGAAGTAAGTAATGGGTGAATCGATGGATGGGACGATTAAATGGAAAGGTTGCCTTAATAACGGGTGTGAGTGCAGGTATTGAACTTGCTGCTATGTCAGCAAGTCATTCCACAAATGCAGCAACAAAAAAGCGGGGTAATTATCAATACTGCCTCTGAACTCGCGATCGTGGCTCAACCGTTATATTCTGCTTACTGTGCCACAAAAGGAGCCGTTTTATCTTTGATGCGGGCGCGGGCGCTAGAATATGCAAGAGACAACATTCGGATCAATGCACTTTGTCCCGGATCGATCGATACTGCACTTCTAGACCAGGAATTTGAACAAGAAACTGACCCGGCAAAAGCGAAAGCTGATAGTGTCGCATCGATGTTGATCGGACGATTGGGAACGCCAGAAGAAATCGCACAAGTTGCATTATTTCTGGCGAGTGATGCACCCCAACTGATGCAGGGAGCCGCTCTATTAGTAGACGGCGGGAAAACGATTATATAGTAGTAGCTCTAAGGAGATGGTTATGTCCCCAAATACTATGATCGATGCAACTCAGATTGCCTGTGATGCAACCATTCCGGGCGGCGCTTACTGGTCGCAGATTGTTCCGCGTGGGCGAACATTGCGAATACTTGCTCCAGAAGGGTCGAGCGGAGTCGCCTTACTGTGCTACAACGCGGACAATTCGATCGAGCGATACAATGCTGCCGACACTGCAAAAATTCAGTTCAATGCATTTCTGAAAAAAGGCATGGTACTTTACTCAGACATGGGGCGCGTTCTGTTTTCAATCACCGAAGATACTTGTGGCTATCACGATACATTAGGCGGATGTAGCAACCTGGCGACTAATGCAAAGTATGGCGACGGAGACTACCGGAATTCGCGCGATAATTTTATGCTTGCCCTGATCAAACGCAATCTTGGCAAAAAAGACATTATGCCAAACCTCAATCTCTTTACGCAGATTGGGGTCGAACCGAATGGCAATTTGGTGTGGACAGGGAAAACCGCGCGACCTGGAGCTTTGATTGATTTACGCGCAGAAATGAATGTGTTGGTTGTTCTCTCAAATTGTCCGCATCCGCTTGATCCCAATCCGATTTATGATCCAAAACCAATTCGAGCGATCGTCTGGAATTCTCCAACCCCGATCGCTGATGATCTCTGTCGGACTGCCAATCCAGAAGTACTGCGGGGCTTTGAAAATACGGATGCTGTGTTTGCTTAATCTTCTTAGGAGTGCGAATGATGACAACGATCGATGTTCAGCTTGATCCGAAGTTAGCGATTTATGATCAAGTGTTACCTGCGCGTAAGCCTTGGGCGAAAGTAATCAAAAAAGGACAGATTCTTCGCATTGTTGATCTCGGTGGCAATCAAGCGGTTGATTTTCTCGCTTACAATGCCGATGACACGAGTGAGCGCTACAGTGCCCCCGATACGATCCGCGCTCAGAGAAACATCTTCATCACCACAGGCACAAAGCTTTACTCAAACGATGGAAATGTTCTGATGACAGTTTTGCATGATACTTGTGGGCGGCATGATACCTCTGGGGGTGCTTGTAGCTGTGAAAGTAACTCAGTTCGGTTTGGTTTAGATAAGAAATGGCAACATGCTTGCGTCGAAAACTTTCTCTATGCACTCAAAGATTACGGCATGGGTAAGCGAGATATGACCAGCAACATCAATTTCTTTATGAACGTTCCCGTAAGCGAAGATGGAACTCTTGAGATTGTCGATGGAATTTCTGATCCGGGTAGCATTGTCGATTTACGGGCTGAGATGAATACCTTGGTTGTAATCTCGAATTGTCCTCAGATGAATAATCCGTGTAATGGCTACAATCCGACTCCGATTCAATTGATTGTGTGGGATAGCATCTAATGTTCCAGAAAGTTCTGATTGCCAATCGTGGAGAAATCGCCTGTCGAATTATTCAAACCCTCGATCGATTAAACATTGCCTCCGTTGCCGTTTATTCTGAGGCGGATCAATACAGCCGCTTCGTGTCGATGGCAACCGAATCGATCGCGATCGGATCTGCATTGGCATCAGAGAGCTATCTCAAATGGGATCGAATTCTCGAAGCGGCTCAAAAAACAGGAGTCCAAGCGATTCATCCGGGTTACGGATTTTTGAGCGAGAATGCTGAATTTGCGGAGGCTTGTGCAGCAGCAGGAATTGTGTTCATTGGACCTACTCCCGATCAAATGCGACGCTTTGGTTTAAAGCATACCGCGCGAGAACTCGCTGCCCAAAATCAAGTGCCGTTGTTGCCCGGAACCTCACTGTTAGATCGGGTCGAACAAGCGGAAATCGAAGCTGAACGCATTGGTTATCCTGTGATGCTGAAAAGTACAGCGGGAGGCGGTGGAATCGGGTTACAGCTTTGTCGTAGCAAGGATCAACTGGCTGAACTGTTTCAAACTGTACAACGACTCAGCCAGAACAATTTTAAGCAAGGTGGGATCTATCTAGAACGCTATGTAGAAAAAGCTCGTCACATTGAGGTGCAAGTTTTTGGAGATGGACAAGGAGCGGTGATTGCATTGGGAGATCGAGATTGTTCAATTCAACGTCGCAATCAAAAGGTAATCGAAGAAACTCCCGCACCCGGAATCCGTGATGAACTTCGTCAACAGTTTTATGATGCAGCTTTGCGCTTAACGAAAGCTGTGAATTATCAATCGGCAGGCACAGTCGAATTTGTGTTTGATGTTGATCTGCAAGTTTTCTATTTTCTTGAAGTCAATACCCGTTTGCAAGTCGAACATGGTGTGACAGAAGCAGTCAGCGGAGTTGATTTAGTGGAATGGATGGTTCGGCTAGCAGCAGGCGATCGCAGTTTTCTACATCAGCCCAGCACCCAGGGACATTCGATCGAAGTGCGTCTTTATGCCGAAGATCCAGGTAAGAACTTTCAGCCAAGTTCTGGAACATTAACCGAAGTCAATTTTTCCGATTCGGTTCGATGTGATACCTGGATCAAGCGTGGAACTGAGATTACGCCTTACTATGATCCGCTCATCGCGAAATTAATTGCTCATGCCGACTCAAGAGAAAGCGCGATCGCTCAATTGGCGACAGCATTAGAACAATCCACGATCGCAGGAATTGAAACGAATCTTGACTATTTACGGCAAATTTTAGCAAGTACGGAATTTGCGATCGCGGATTTCAGCACTCGCTTTCTCGAATCTTTTCAGTATGCAGCGAACTCGATCGAAGTACTTGCCCCCGGAACATTCAGCACCATTCAAGACTATCCAGGACGACTACACTATTGGAATATAGGAGTTCCACCTTCAGGACCGATGGATCATCTCGCGTTTCGGCTTGCCAATCGCATTTTAGGGAATCCAGAGTCCTGTGCTGCGCTGGAGCTTACCGTGACAGGTCCAACTTTGCGCTTCAACTGCAACACCGTCATTTGCTTGACGGGTGCGCCGATGCAGGCAGAACTAGATGGAGTTTCAATTCCTTTATGGTCAGCGATTTCTGTAGCATCGGGAAGTACTTTAAAGTTAACTACAATCGAGGGTAATGGAGCGCGAACCTATCTTGCAGTACAGTCCGGCTTTGATGTTCCTGACTATCTAGGGAGCAAGTCAACTTTCACACTAGGGCAGTTCGGCGGACATTGTGGCAGAGTCTTACGAAT
>JALOOO010000303.1 GCA_025454375.1 Leptolyngbya sp. Prado105
TGCCAAGAATTTCGCGCCAAAGTGAATCAGAAATTGATTCAGGCAACAATTCTACGGGCGGAGCGACTGGGGTGGTGCATTTGATCTTCTTCATGTTTTCAATCAAATCACAGGCAAAATATCGCAGCAACTTTATCTTTAATCCCTTACCAGGCAATCGTTTCAGGCATTGAGTGCAATTAAATCGACGCTGCCTTTTTCGGGAGAAAATTACCTCCTTTTTCTTGCTTTCTGCTTAACTGAGAACCCCTTGCCGCCGACAACGAGCTTCCGTGTCGCGTCGTTGATGTATGCCGCCTGGAAATCACCACATCGCTCAGCTAATGAGTCAGAAGCTTCCAAAGCGGCTAGAAAGGTTGAAAACGCTTGAGCAATCTGCTTGTTTCGCCTAGCAATCCGATTTGCTTCGAGGACGAAAGAGTTGAACAAGGTTGCTTCGATCGGATAAGGTCTCGCACCTTTCTTTAAAGGTCTGCCGCGTGATTCCAGTTTTGATCTTACAGCGATCGCTTGAGAGTAGATTTCCGACTTCCCTTGATTGATTCCTGGAGGATAGCCAGGGAGAGCGAGGGCAAATCCAACGCCACTATCAGCGATCGCTGCTTGAAAGTCAGACATCATAATGCGACACCAAACCCTCAGCCAGCCTTCATTGCTGGGAGCGATGTGCTGACACCACGCAGAAAACGGATGGACTGAGCGGCACAGTTCCAGCGATCGTTGAATCACATCGGCATCAGCTTTGTACTGAATCCAAGGCTCTTTCAAAATCTCTGAGGGCAGTTTTAGCCCCAGATTAAAATGCAGCAACCACGCACCGACAACTCGATATTTGCAAAGCTGCTCGTCAAACCATTCATCGATCCCACCATCAAGCTTTACGGGCAACGATCGTTTAACGTGTCCGGGGATATCGCAGAAAAGGCACAAAGCAATTTCCATTGGTGTTCGATTCTGTTTGTACCGAACTGCTGCTAAATACGTTTCCGTCATGATTTTGCAGCCTTCTGAAACTCCTCGATCGCTCTCTCCACAATTGCGTTAGCAGCAGTGGAAGGGCGCTTACTTTTGTGCATAGACTTCAAAATTTCCACATCGGATCTCCAAAGTCGGAGTGAGATTGTGATTCGACTGTCTTGATTCATGCGTACTCCCAAAATTGATTCCGATTACTGTATCAGAAATCAAGCAAATTACAAGCCTAAATAAAAATTTTCTCAAACAATATTGTGATTGATTCAGAATCAAAAAAGGCAACTAACAGTTGTTAGTTTTTAGATCGCTATAGTGAATGAAAACGTGATTACGAGAGACGATCGAGCAACTTACAAATTTTGTAAATCACCCTGCATTCAGAACTTGCTCTGCGGTGAGTTGCAAGTTTGGGAATGTGGGGGAGATGATCGGATCAGTTCCACGAAACTCTGCGATTCGATAAGAGCCGCTTTTCAAGGTCAGCACTGCCACAACTGCGCGACTGGGATCGACTCGCCAGAATTCAGAAATTCCCCGCGCTGCGTATTCCTTGGGTTTATCAACGTAATCGCGATCGTAGTTCTCTGTTCCGGGTTTCCCTGGCGATACGACTTCCACAACAAGCATGGGGGCAGGCATCGCAATCCGAATCAGTTTTTCGCCTGATAGCAATGCGGTAATGGACTCGTCGGTATGGACAACTAGATCTGGTTGTCGAGCGCTGACATCAGCCGATATGACCTCGATTTGATGCCCTATGGCGAAACGTCTGGGAGGAATCCCCATTGCCGCAAAAGTGAGCAGTAGAAATGCTGCAATCGTGGAATTGATTGGATCTTCAGTAGGCAAAGCAATCAACTCCCCATCAACCAGTTCATAACGGGTGTCTGTTCCATCGTCATATTCGAGATAGTCCTCAATCGTTCTAAATCGTGGCTTGGCTTGGGTCATGACGATTCACCTCGCTTTGTCCTGTTTCAATTCTTGCTCAATTTGTGAAAGTTCCGCTTCGGTAAGGTCAAATTCTGCGATCGCTGCTTCTCGTTGCGCTTCAGCCAGCTTTAGCAACCATATGGCTTCAGACTCATTGCATGGGTTGAAAACACTATCGGGATACGGGTATTCGTAACCGAGCGAACGTAGCCTTGCCTCAATATCTGCCAGTTCTAGATCTGGCAAACCGCTCCAGTCGATTTGCTTGATGTCAAAATCAGTCCCAAGCGGGTAGATGAAAAATTTCATTAATCTTTCTCACTTGTTTCGTTTACGGAAGAGCGATCTGCTTTTTCAGAAATCATCGGGATTATTCCTCTGTATCGCCACCCAATTCAGCCACAAACTGATCGACTAAAGCTTTATATCGTTCGATCTTTTCGGGGTTTTCTAGTTCCCAGCGATCAGAACTTTCCCTTATGTACCGCTCTAGTTGAGCCGTATCACTGCGATCTTCAATCACAGAAATAGCTTTCAACCTGGCTAAAAGCTCATAGGAAATTTTGTAATTAACCCTTTTCGCTGGTTTCTTCTGCCTACCCACGATTGTTGATGGTGTTCCCGTCATTTAAGTTGATCCTCTCTATTGAACAGTACAACTCTCAATATTACATATTGCTCTCTCAAACGTACATACGATTACATACGCTAATTGGAAAAAGCGTAATTCATCAGAGTTTCTGTACATAATAGCGATGTAATCGTATGTACGTTATATTCAATTTGTTGGAGCGAGAGACAACGCTTCAGACGGGGGTGAAAGTCCCTCACGGGGAGTTCGCTCGGTGTGATGCCTCTCGTAGACAAGAAGACCGAAATAAGTCCGGGGTGACTGGTAAAGGACTCTAAAGCGGGATTGCAACCGCCACGAACACAACCACAAACAAGATTCCACACTCGATCGTGCTTCTCATGGGGCAGATCGACTGCTGGATTCTTCCAGCCTCAAACACTACAGCGAGGTATTCAAGAATGCTTACTTTAATTTTGGGATTAACGATCGGTTACTTCGTTCGCAAATACACAGTTTTCGAGATGCTTGATGACGGCAGTACAGCTAGTGCCGAGATCAATTTCGGGCAACTCATCAAAGATGTGACCTGGCTTTTCGGAATTATCGGATTCTGCTACACCTGGACGATCGCAACTGCTCGGAACACTCGAACCTACTGCGATACGGTGCTTTTCCCTTGGTTGAGTGAGCGAGGAATTTCGATTCAGCTTCCAACAATCGTTCTTCCCGCAATGCCAACCGATACCGAGAGTGAATTAGAAGACCTGCTCGAAGTTCAAGCTTAATTTCCAATCAAAAAGCCGTCCCTGCCTGAGAAACATTGGACGGCTTCAAACCACAATCACGAGGTTTCACCAATGCTATCACTTCAAACGATTCCGGTTCCTGTCAAAACAACGGAGCCAACTTGTTCACGGTGTCGCCACTACGATCGTGGACTTTGCCGCCTCATTCCGTTCTAGGAGGTGCAACGTGGTTTATCTACTGCACTTCCACGATCGCATCAGCCCCAATCACACAACTCAGCATTACGTTGGCTTTACCGATTCACTGAGCGATCGTATTTCGGATCATCTTGCTGGCACATCCGGCGTAGCGCTAATTCGCGCGGCAAAACAGCGAGGTATCAAGTTCACCGTGGTTCGAGTATGGCGAGGGAATCGCAAACTTGAGAGACATCTTAAAAAGCTCAAGAATGCACCTAAATTCTGTCCCTGCTGCAATCAAAAACCGTGGGAATTGTACCCAGATGGAAAGTTGAAACCAGCGCGGGAAGTAACCGGAAATCGGCTTAAAGAGTATCTACTTTTTGCATAGTTCAAGTGGCTCTAGTACTTGTCTAGAGCCACATTCATCCATTCACAATTAGGAGCATCAAATGACCCCATTGACTGAACTGAAAACGCTCAATTCTCAAACGGGAACTCAGCCAAAGTTAATCAGTATCGAAATCAGCAATTCTCAAGGCAAGCGCTACGGAGAGGGAGATCGCGAACCACTTATCGTCCATTCTGCTTGGACGCATACTGTAGATCGTGTTTCTCGCGGGAAAGGAACTCAGTCCAGCCCGCAAATTCAAACCCAAGATGATGGCTTAGTTTGGTTTGGTGAAATTCCCGCATTAGGAGAGCATCAATCGATCGCAACACTCGGAAAGGACAAGTCAGAGATTGCGCGATTCTTGCTGTATCCGTTGCTCCGAGAGGATGACAACGGCGGGGCACATGACGGGCATCTCCGCATTGTCATGAGTCATCACAGTTACTTCGATCCTGAGATTCAACGCCGGATCGAAAAGCAGACTCTAGGGCGGCATCAATTCACCCGCAACGGGCGCGATATTGATGTCATCGTCGATTCAGTTGATTTAGTTCCCGAAGGCGTAGGCGCTTACTGGTTAGCGTCTGAACTGGGGCAATTGAACTCTGGCTACAGTCTGACGATCGAGATTGGTTATCGCACAACCGAGGTTTGGTTGGTCAACGATGCAGGTGAGCCGATTAAAGGTGAGCCGATTCAGTTTGGGGTGTTCAATCTGGCATCTGCGATTGCGTCTGATGACGAAGTGAGATCTGCCTTACTCGGAACGACTGATACCCCTAAGCAGGTGCGAGATAGTCAGATTGCGATCGCACTGAAGCAGGGCAAAATCGCAAAGCTTGATTCTCAACAATGGGATTTGATCAAGACTCGTCATTTGGAACGCTGGAAAGACGATGTGATTGGCATGGTGTTCGCTCAGCATGAATCGAGTTTGGCTCAGGCAGAGCAGATTCTATTTTCAGGTGGAGGAGCCGCGCTTCTAAGAGAAAGATTGCGCCGCGCTAACCCGAATTTCTGGGTAGACGGTGATGCTCAGACAGCGAGTGTAAGAGGTTCTTACTATCACTTTCTAAGTTGCGTCTAGGGGGAAAAATGGCGCAACGAAAAAACTCGGTAGTGTTGACTGCCACCGCATTATCAAAACTGCAAGTACTGGTGAGTACTGGTGAGTTTTGCTCACTCGATGATGCAGCATCGCACATCATCACATCAGTACTGGGCAGTACTGGGCAGTACTCACTCAAGACAGACTTAATTCTGCCTAAAACCGATTCAGTGAGTGGCAGTACTCAAGAGTACAAGGCGAATACCGCTCAAAACGCTGAAAAGCCAGTACAGGCAACGGCTTCATCTGAATCTAAGCCGAATTTAGCTCAATCACTTCGCTCAATCTAAGGAGAACTTCATGCGTTCAATCACTGCTTATAAGTCGAAATTAACAACCGCGATCGCTCAGATTTATGGACGAAACTTGCAAAATGCTAGCGAAGATCAACTGTCCAAATTGATTTCAGATTGCTTGTCGAACTTCAGGCAATCTGACTATAACGGCGTTTTTCGAGGTTCAAAAATCTATCTTTCTCGCGATAAGGACGGGGTTAACCTTTCCGTCGAGGTCACGCCAGAGAGCAAAATTGATGCACTGCGAACTCTGTCGATTCTGGCGAATATTGCAGCAGATCGAGAGGCAGAGAAAGCCACCGCTCAGCAGGTTGAATCAGCACTGAACCGAGTTATCGAACCATGCTGACTAACCATCGGCTCAAGATCAAACGACAACC
>JALOOO010000304.1 GCA_025454375.1 Leptolyngbya sp. Prado105
CTGCCATTTTCGCGATCGGAAATCCTGTCGCTTTAGAAGCCAGGGCAGAACTGCGTGATACGCGCGGATTCATTTCAATCACAACCACTTCACCCGTGACCGGATTGACAGCAAATTGAATATTCGATCCGCCCGTTTCGACTCCAATCTCGCGAATAATTTTGATTGACGCATCGCGCAGTCTTTGATATTCCTTATCGGTTAGAGTCTGAGCCGGAGCGACTGTGATGGAATCTCCGGTGTGAATCCCCATCGGATCTAAGTTCTCGATCGAGCAAATAATCACAACGTTATCTGCAAGATCGCGCATCACTTCGAGTTCATACTCTTTCCAGCCGAGCAGCGATTTCTCGATCAAAATTTGCGACACCGGGCTGGCATCTAACCCCGATTGAGCGATTTCTTCAAATTCTTGTTGATTGTAAGCAATCCCGCCGCCTGAACCGCCCATCGTAAAAGCAGGACGAATAATCAAAGGATACGAACCGATTTGCTGTCCGATCACTTTTGCTTCTTCTAGCGTTTCTGCTAATCCCGACGGACAGACCCCGACTCCGATCCGCTCCATCGCTTGTTTGAATAATTTGCGATCTTCTGCCATTTCGATCGCAGGCAGCTTCGCGCCAATGAGTTCGACGTTATATTTCTCCAAAACGCCGCTTTTTGCGAGTGCAACTGCAAGGTTTAATGCGGTTTGTCCGCCCATGGTGGGCAGTAGAGCATCAGGGCGTTCTTTAATAATGATTTGTTCGACTAACTCTGGGGTCAAAGGCTCGATGTAGGTGCGATCTGCGGTTTCGGGATCGGTCATGATTGTCGCCGGATTTGAGTTTACCAGAATCACTTCAAATCCTTCATCTCGCAGCGCTTTACAGGCTTGAGTCCCAGAGTAATCAAATTCGCAAGCTTGCCCGATCACGATCGGACCAGAACCAATGAGCAAAATTTTGTGCAGATCTTGGCGACGGGGCATAGTAAATTTACGCTTGTATTTCTAAATCCAACCCATTCTAAAGGCTTTCGTTTCAATTTCTGTTGTCCCTTTATCTAATCCCAAGGATCACCGCGCATTCTGCTGCACCCACTCTATTAATGGACGCAGTTGCGCTGGCATATTCTCTTCTTGGACTTGAATCGAATGCGATCGTCCTTCTGCTTCAATCGAGATCTGATAGCCAAATCGATCTGGACGGGGAGAACGATCGGTGACCGAATTCAGTTGAAAAAAATCGGCTTCTTTGACTAATTGTTCAAGCTGCTGAGCTTCTGCGGGGGAAAGATCTTGAGTCTCGATCGTTCTCATGATCAGTAACCCCGCGAACCCACCACTTTGTTCTAGTGTTACGCGCACCTTTCCCCTCCCCAAAACTACATGACTCCGACAGTTCGCCAAGCATTTTGCACCGCTTTTTGTTCAGTGCTGTTCGTTCCATATAGCTCAGCAGCGATTGTCGAAGTTGCCCGCGCTGCCGATCGAAAATTTGAGTTTGGACGCAACCGCTCTGTCAACGCAATGTACCAAATCTTTCCAGCTTTTTCCCAGGCATACCCGCCAATCGCAGTGGCTGCAAGATAAAACGCTCGATTTGGGATTCCAGAATTGATATGCACTCCGCCATTGTCAGCCGTTCCGGTGTAAATACTTTTCATATCCCCAGGCTGTGGATCTTTGCCTAACACTCGATCATCATAAGCCGTGCCAGGAGCTTTCATCGATCGTAAAGCGTTGCCATTGACTTTAGCTGTCAGCAATCCTTCTCCGATTAACCAATCTGCCTGATCAGCCGTTTGATTTAGCACCTTTTGTTTGACTAACACTCCAAATACATCTGAGAAAGATTCATTGAGTGCGCCTGGTTGTCCTCGATAGACTAATTGTGCTTCGTTCTGTGTAATTCCATGCGTGAGTTCATGCGCGATCACATCGATTGAAATCGTAAACCGATTGAATAATTCTCCATCTCCGTCACCATACACCATCTGACTCCCATTCCAGAAGGCGTTGTTGTAGCGCTGCCCATAGTGAACCGTCGAGTCGAGTCGCATCCCAAATCCATCGATCGATTCTCGCTGATAGATCTCTTTGAAAAAATCATAGACTGCGCCTGAGCCTTCATACGCTTCGTTGACTGCTACATCTGTCGAAGGTGCGGATTCTTCTACGCGCACAATTTTTCCCGGCAGTTCCGTTTTAAATTCTGCGCTGTAAATTGTGCGTCGTTTCTCATTTGCTGGGACGCGAAAAAACGAACTGACTGAACCGACGACTTCGCGTCGTCCTCGAATCTGTTCTGAAGTCCGTAAATTCTGAAGTGCCCAGTCACGCTGTGTCTCTGTGCCGTTGATGATAATGCGATCGGTCACATGAGGCGGCACGATACAGCAAATCGTACAAACATGTTGATCTCTACGGCGACAGCGAGGTTGACGACGTTTTTTCATCGGATAGATGCTCCTAGTCTCTTTCAATTCAAAGCGGGGAATCTGACCTCAATTGCAACTTCAGACTATGCAAACTGGTGAAAGCTCAATCATGAGGAGCGTTCCAATTTAATATCTAAAATTCAACTGAGGATGATTTGCTTCTCGCGCTCCCCCCCATTCACTTTAAATCGGCATTTTCAGGAGTTCTTTTCTAACCACATTTTCTTCAGATTGCCTTCTCCCGCTGTTACACAGACTAAGTTCCGGCATAGCCCGTAAAGCCTTTGTGTGTCCGCTCGATGCGCAGACTCGATCCATCTTGATGCTGAATTTGCACTGTTTCCGCCGCTTCGAGATCGAAGACCTGCGCCAGCAAGAGGTTCAATGTGATCGACTGAAATGCGATCGTGGCGCAGTCGCTCAAATGTTTTGTAATCGTAATCGGGATACCAGCGGCATCAAATGTCCCGATACAGACTGAAACGGTTGTGTTTTCTTCCATCTCTAAGCAATCTAGTTTGAGTTGTGAAATCCAGGAATCCCCAATTCTGGGGGCTAAGAGTCTTGTTCCCCTAAACCCCAGTTTTGGGGCAAGATCGACCTACAATTTACGATTAATTTACACCTGCGATCGAGACGATTTTAAGAATACGTCAGCACTTCCATCCAGTTTTTAACTTGAATGCGTAATCGCTTGCCTGAATTTTCAAATTCTGAAGTTAGATCTAGCGTGCGCCGATAATCTGCCATGGCGTAATTCCAGTCGCCTGCTAAATGATGCGTTCTGCCTCGCGCTCCATAAATATGTGCTTCTAAGAGTGCATTATCGTCGAGGTTCACCGACATCAATTCTTTAATTTGCAGCGCATGTTCAAAATTCTCGATCGCGTCTGAGTACAAGCCCAAATCGCGAAAGGTAATTCCTTGATTTAGCCATGCACGAATATTGGTTGGATCGAGATCCACTGCCATTTCATAATCTGCGATCGCGGCTTCTAACTCGCCCTGAGCCGCATAATAATTGGCGCGATTGTTATAAGCCGCTGCCAAGCGAGGATTGAGCCGAATCGCTTCGTTATAGTCCTCGATCGCTGCTTCTTGCTGACCCCATTGAAAATGAACTAACCCACGATTGTTGTAGTCCGTGGCGTTTTCAGGATTGCGATCGATCAAAATTGTGAATCCCGTAATCGCTTCTAAATAGTTTCCTTGTCTCGCCTGCAAGAGAGAATGCTGACGCAGTAAGCGGTCTTGAGCAGCAGGCTCAAGCCAAGTCACTTCAGGGGTCGAACGCTGTAGAGGGAGGCGGGTTGAATGGTTCGATCGACGACTTGGAGTCGATCGACCGGAAATCAGTGCGTGGTTCTTCTGAGTTAGGGGCTTGCGATTTAAAGAGGTGCGAGCGTTCATTCCATCCTCACCATGTCTATGAACTAAAGTTAACGACTCATTCACTGAATCTTTTCTGCCCAAGTGCCATAAATGAATACGTCCACAGTCAGAGATTAGATTCCCTCAAAATGCAGAGCGAGAATCTTCTGCATTTTAGGGGTCACCCCTCACTACATCAGAGTCCGATTCCATTTCTGAAACGGATGCTTTTATGGGTTCAAAACGACACTGGAACTTCAGACATCAACAGGAAAGGCTAATCAGTCACGGGATTCCGCAGCTTTGCTGAATCTTCGCAACGGCTTCGCACGATCTTAAAGTTCCCATCCCGTATTAATACGAACAGGTATTTCTGAACTGCTTGAGTCAATGCAAGTCCCTCAGTAGTATTGCTTGTGCCAAATTTACGATCGACCTATCTTGCTCCGTGACAGTATCGAATCTGTCCAGGCTTTTAGAGAGCGAAATAATAAAATCATTCGGGCTGAACGATCCCGAAGCCTTTCAGCGATAATGCAAGAGTGTTGAACTACTGCCCGCGCACCCTCATCACATCTTGATGCAAACTGCCCTTTCAGATGAATTTAAGATGAACTTGGGTACGTTAGGGTTGACATTAGTGCAGCACATCGAAGCGCTTTTGGAGTTTGATCGCAATCTGAAAGCCAACTTGGATCGATTAAGTCTGAATCAGGCGAGAAATCGTCCAGTTTGATCCGCGATCGTATGAAAATTGATGGCGTAGGGTTGGAGAGTAAAGATTTATGAAAGCCATGATTCTGGCAGCCGGAAAGGGAACGAGAGTTCGACCGATTACCTATACGACTCCGAAACCCATGATTCCGATCCTGCAAAAGCCTGTAATGGAATTTTTGCTGGAGTTACTCCGGCAGCACGGCTTTGACCAAATCATGGTCAACGTAAGCCATCTCGCACATGAGATCGAGAACTATTTTCGGGATGGACAGCGATTTGGGGTCGAGATTGCCTATTCGTTTGAAGGCAGTATTGTCGATGGCGAATTGATCGGAGAAGCGCTCGGTTCTGCGGGCGGGATGAAGAAGATTCAAGATTTTTCGCCGTTCTTTGACGATACGTTTGTTGTGTTGTGCGGTGATGCGCTGATCGATCTCGATTTGAGTGCAGCGGTGAAGTGGCACAGAGAGAAGGGCTCGATCGCGACAATTATTTCTAAGCCTGTTCCACATGAGGAAGTCTCTAGCTATGGAGTCGTGGTAACAGACGAATCCGGTAAGATTAAGGCGTTTCAGGAGAAGCCTTCGGTTGAAGAGGCTCTGAGTACGAATATCAATACTGGGATTTATATTTTCGAGCCAGAAATTTTCAACTACATTCCGTCGAATCAGGAATATGACATCGGGGGGGAACTCTTCCCGAAACTGGTCGAGATGGATGCGCCCTTCTATGCGCTGCCGATGGAATTTGAATGGGTAGATATTGGTAAAGTGCCTGACTACTGGCACGCGATTCGCAGCGTCTTGCAAGGCGAGGTGAAGAATGTGCCGATTCCGGGCAAAGAAGTTGCGCCTGGGGTTTATACCGGGTTAAATGTCTCGGTGAACTGGGACAAAGTAGATATCCAGGGTCCTGTTTATATCGGCAGTATGACCTGCATTGAGGACGGGGCGAAGATTATCGGACCTGCGATGATTGGTCCCAATTGCTGGGTTTGTAGCGGTGCGACAGTTGATAATAGTGTGATTTTCGATTATTCGCGCTTAGGACCG
>JALOOO010000084.1 GCA_025454375.1 Leptolyngbya sp. Prado105
TCAGTCCTGCATAATGCAACGCAAGCATCCGCAACATTGGAACAATCCCCACCCGTCCTGCAAGCGTCGTACCCCAAACTCGCTGCAAAGCTAAGTTTACTGCTGCGACCAATGCCGCCTGAAATGCCCGTAAGCGAAAAGCCTGTGGATCTTGGTTAATCGCGATCGCTAAGCCCCCATCCCCGATCGCAATTCTTCTAATACCATCATTGATCAAGGTTTCATCATCATTCACACAAACCGAATGGTGATTGACAAAGAGATCATACATCACCCCCCTCATTCCCTCATAAGCGTCTGCACTCGACACCATGCTCGCAATATAACCTAAGAAGTTGATACGATTTTCCAGCGCAAGGCTTTTTATCAAATTCGTGACAAATGGAACCGCATTCTCTGCAAATGCCTCAATCTTAGTCACATAGTCAATGACATATTTACAAGCAGAATTTGGAGTATGGTAGGCATTACCTCCCGTCAACGAATGAGGAATCTCATAAGTTGTCAATCCTCCTCCCCCAATGTGACTTGGAACTTCACGATCTCGATTAATCCATACAGTTCCGCCCCCACCTCCGGGATTATTCGGCTCCTCGTCCTCGTCCTCAGGTGGCGTAGCTCTCCCCGTCTCCTCATCCTTAATAATGAACTCTAACGGAACCAGAAATTGAATCGGTTCTAATTTCACCTCATTCCCCGCAAGATCGATCGCTGTAATCTCCAATGTCCGCAATTCACCCGCCTTGTAATGACCAGGACGAAGCACTTCAAACTCAGCCTCACTCAACTGAATTTCCTGCACAGCATTGTCTTCAAACTGACAAATCAATCGATCGACATGGCGATCCTGAACATTCCCTTTCAGCAATTCATCTAAGTACCAAGCATCCCCATCAAACAAACGATCGAGCGAAATCACCGGAGGAGTCGTATCCAACCGAAAAACAGCCGAAGTCAACGTTTGCCAAGTCTCAGCACTCTCCGGAGTTTCCACAAAGACCTGATACTCCCCATCGCTCAACTCAGAATTCTCTAACTGATAGCTCCCATCCGCTTGCACCAATGGAACCAAATCAACAATCCTTGCAGGAGCTATCGAACTAGGAGGTTCATCAGCAACCCGTTCAACTCGCACCCGCACCTCACTACCCAGCTTTGTCACCCTCCCCTGCAAAGTCGCAATACGAGTCACAGGAACAGTCCCAGAAAGTTTTCCAGGTTGTGCTAACTGAACCGTTGCTTCTGGAATCTCGCTCGGATCAATCACCAGCGTGATAAAAGCCGATCGCCCACTCCGATTGCCAACTTGATCGATCGCAAACGCACTGACTAAATACTGCCCTGGCTCAAGCGATGATTGCGATCGCGCCTGCCATTTCCCCGCTTGATCCGCGATCGCATAGCCAATAATCCTTTCCGTATTCAACCAAAGCTCAACCGTACTATTCACCTCCGACATTCCACGCAAAATCGGAGTTCGGCTATTCGTCACGATCCCCTGCGTCCCTGACAGTAAACCAAAAGTCGGCGCAGCAGGCGGAGTCAGATCGATCGTAATCACTAGCACTTGAGACGAGGCGCTTGTATTCCCAACCGCATCCACCGCGATCGCGCTGAGAGAATGTTCTCCCTCTGCTAAAGGACTACTTTGAATCTGCCAATCCCCTGCATCATTTGAGGTTGACTCACCCAACAACTGTGCTTCTCGGTAAAGCCGAACTCTCAATCTCGGCTCTGCCTTGCCCCGAATCGTAGGCGTTGCACTTCTCGTAAGCTTCGCCGCAGCCCCAACTCCTCCAACCAACTCCAATGCAGTTGGAACAGGCATGTTATTCACCACGATCGCGAACACTGATGAACTAGCACTCGCATTATCCGCCTGATCAAGCGCGATCGCACTGATCGAAAATGTGCCATTCAGGGTACTGAATTGAATCTGCCAGTCACCCGCATGATCTGCTGTTGTCTCCCCGACTTGCTCTCCATTGCGATAGAGCCGCACTCTCAAGCCGGGTTCTGCCTTCCCTCGGATGGTTGGGGTTAAACTCCAAGTCATCGTCGATGAAGTTCCACCCACAAGCTCTAATGAACTCGGAGCAATGGGTGCGATCGTATCGACTGTAATCAGAAAGACCCCGGATCTCGTTTCATTCCCTGCTGGATCGAGCGCGATCGCAGTTAATGAATGGATGCCTTCTGCTAAAGGACTCGCCTGAATTTGCCACACGCCACTACTATCAGCCGTCGTCTCTCCCAAAAGCTGACTTTCACGATAAAGCTGGACTCTCAATCCTGCCTCTGCTCTCCCTCGAATCGTCGGCGTGGTGCTTCGAGTAAAATTGCGCTGAGATCCCAATCCAGAAACAATCTCTAATGTATTTGGCGCAAGTGGAGCCGAACTATCCACAACAATGTTTAAAGTCGAAAAAGTTGCAGTGATCCCATCTGAGTCAATCACAAATCGTTTACCTGTCACTGCTAAAATCCTAAATCTGCTTTTGCTGATTCTGCGGCTCGAAAGACTTCCACATCAGGCATTTCTTCCCAAGCTATATCGCCAATCTCACGGTAGAAGGTGTCATCATAAGGACGAGTCCGAATGACGACAGGCATCGGAACTGCGTGACCTAGAATTAATGCTTGCTGCTTAGAGTCGAGTTTGGCAAGGACTGATCGTAAGCTCTGTCCCCCTGAAACGCCAGTAAAAATCGCATCGATATCTTTGTCATCATTGAGTAAGGCTGTAATTCGAGTGCCAATCTGCGACATGACCTCGTTATCAATTCCAGACGGGCGTTGATCGACGACTAGCAAGGTGACAAAGTACTTTCGCATTTCGCGTGCGATCGTGCCAAAAATCGTTTGTCCAACAGTTGCAGGGTCGAGAAATCGGTGCGCTTCTTCGATCGTAATGACTAAGTGCTGAGGTCGATCGCTGACATCTTTAGTTTGGAGGAATTGCTCAGCTTTGCGGACATAGGCATGGTGAATCCGCCTTGCAATGATATTCGTTGCGAGCATGTAGGAGAGTAAATTCGACTGAGAGCCAAACTCAATGACAACATGCTTTCCACCCTCAATACATTCGAGAATTTGACCGACATAGTTATGCGGGCAAGTATTGCGAATGTACTTCAATTCATCCAGGCGATTGAGCTTTCTTTGCAATGCCATGATTGAAGATTTGCTACCCATCTTAGTTTCGCAAAATTCTTGAATCTCACCATTGCTCATCGCAAGTAGGCGATTGATCCAGGCTTTCCCAAACTCATTTCTGAGAATGATCGCATTTTCGAGTGCTGCTTCTGAGAGATTCAATTCGCCTCGGACAAGCATTAGATCTTCGACATCGATTTGATCATAGCTGACATAGAGTTCTTGAGCATCTCGAACACCGCGTCGTTTCGTGGAATCTGGGTCAAGCGTAAAAATCTGCACTTGCCCTGGAAAGAGTTGGCGCAAGCCTTTGACTGTACTAAATTGCTTACCTTCTCGTGTTGCTTCCCAGCCGTATTCGGAGTGCATGTCAAAGATGAGATTGACCGCTGCTTGCTTACGGACAATGCCTGCGAGGAGCAATCGCGTCAGAAAAGATTTTCCGGTTCCTGACTTTCCAAATACGCCGTTACTCCGTTCGACAAAGCGATCGAGATCCAAGCAAATCGGAACTTCCATATCAATCGGTTGTCCGATGGCAAAATTGCGCCGATGCGGATCATCTTCCCAGCCAAAGACTGCTCGAAAATCTCGATCGCTTGCGTCATAGACCTGGCTAAAATGACTCGGAATCGTTTTTACCGGGAGAAGTTCGATCGCTTCACTCGAACTCGCTTCAAACGAGGCTAATTTAGAAGATTTTTTCTTTGCGACGGGCTTTTCTGTGGGCGTAAACATCAACATCGGAGAGAGTTCGATCGTGCCATAGGTTCCACTCCCTGCGAGAACTTCTTGAAGAAATAAATTAGTCGGTTCAGGCGGATTGGCAATAATTCGCTGGCTGGATGTGCCCAGAGAAACGTCCGTCAGCATACAGAAAAAGCGCGATCGAGTCCCCTGAACGACAAGGAATTTGCCAACTCGCATTTCTTCAACTGAGACATCAGGATGAAGTCGAACTTCTAATCCCTGACTCAGAGATCCTTGAATGACTGACCCTAATGGTTTCTCTAAATCCATACGCCACGACAAAGCAATTGTTCTATCTTAGTTCAGCTTGAGACATGCGTACTAAACTTGTCAAATTTTAAGTAATTTGTAATACGATTTAATCACTGTAATTCTCAGGTTGAATGCAAGTTTTAGATATCGTTGTGGATGCAATTCGGAATAGCAAAAGATTAGAAATTGAGCCAATTTTTCAGCTTTTTCTGATTCTCTTTTTGCTGGGATTCATTCCGTCTTGGGTGCTGTCGCGATATTCCCGCATCGCTCGATCGACTGCGCTAATTTTCGCGATCGCAATTTTGATCAACTATATCGGGCTTGTGATTCTGTATCCAACCTGGGCAGATTATGCTGATCCGGCTGAGGCAAATGTAGCGATCGTCTCGTGGTTACTGAGGCGAGGAGAACCCATTTATCCAACTTTAGATGCTGCCGGAAGATACATCAATAACTATGGAGCCTTCTCATATATTACTCACGCCATATTTTTGAGCCTTTTTACGCCGAGTATTTTCTCATCGAAGCTGGCAGGCAGTATCGCCGGATTATCGAGTCTAGCTCTGATTTTTTTATTGATCAAACATCGATTAGGTCAGCGGTTTGCCATTGTTGGAAGCGCGATCGTCACGCTTTGTTTTCTGAATCAGACCTCAGCTTCAGGGCTACTAGCCTCCTCATTTTGGGTACGTCCTGACTCACTGCTCTTATTTTTCTCAAGTCTGGGATTATTCCTTGTTGTAAGGTGTCACAAGTCTTTTGCGATTTTTGGCAGTGCGATCGCGTTAGGGATCAGCACCAATCTAAAAGTGACTGCTTTTCTACAGTTTATCCCCATCTATGTCCTATTACTTGAGCGATTCGGATTAGTATCAGTACTGATTTCAGCAATAAGTTCTCTATTGATTTCAGCATTGCCTTATCTCCTTCCTCAAATCTCACTAACAAACTATTGGACATGGTTACAGCAAGTCCGACTGAAAGGCATCAACTCTGCACAAATTCCGAAGAATCTACTTTGGACAGCATTTGTCTCGATTCCCAGCGCGATCGCGCTCCTGCTCAACTTCAATCCGAGATGGTTCTCGAAGCGGTTCTTATACTGCTTTACTCTCATAGCTGGCATCGTAATCAATGCTGTCATTAGCTCAACTCGTGGTGCATTAGAAAATAACATGCTGCCATTTGTGCCGCTTTTGGTTTACTTAGCAACGGATCTGCTGCAAATCAAAGTCACTAGACCCAAACTGATCTCTGTACTTGGAATCAGTGCTGCGATCGCGTTCGTGATTTCGAGTTGTGTCGCCGTCTATTCAACTGAAGTAAAGTTTATCGATCGAATGCTGACGGCTCCGGGACATCGAGCCATTGCGGATCTCGATCGATTTATTGCGGCTCATCCAAACCGCACAATAGGCATAGGTTATGGTGCTGTGAGCTATCAGCTTTCGAGCTACCGTCCGCAACTCGTTTTTGCTGGAAATCCTTATTTACTAGATTCAGCTTCTTTAATGGAGATGCAGGCTTCGGGATTAGATAACACCCCAGAAAAAACAATGAATGCGTTGCGAACTTGCCAAACTCAGATTTGGTTAATCCCAAAAGGGAATCCGCCATTTCAGGTATATAGCTACTATCCGCCCCTTC
Source organism: Leptolyngbya sp. Prado105 (assembly GCA_025454375.1). GTDB lineage: Bacteria > Cyanobacteriota > Cyanobacteriia > Leptolyngbyales > Leptolyngbyaceae > Leptolyngbya. The sequence goes on from JALOOO010000084.1 coordinate 5,809, forward strand.
AGAAATTGTTTAGCGATCGATTTAGAAAGAGCTTTGCCGCGAACTATGAGAAGCAAGAAACGACTGAGTTTTACGACGCTTGGTTCTGTAAACCTCAGCCATCAACGATGCGACTTCTTTAATGCTGATCGCGAGTCGATCACGCCGCGATCGCATTTTTTGCTAAAACTGCTTCATAGTAGTTCTGCAATTGCTTTGTTGCAGAAGACCAACTCCAGCGTTCTGCTTCGAGACGGGCATTTTGTCTGAGAATTTCTCGCGTCTCGGATTGGGATAACAGCGATTGAGTTGCTGCAATTGCCCCATTCTCATCGGTTGGATCAAACAGATACCCATTCACACCGTCTTCTACAATGTCAGGAATCCCACCCGATCGCGCTGCAACAACTGGACAACCTGCTGCCATTGCTTCTAGTAAAACGAGTCCCAACGTTTCAGTTCGAGACGGAAACACAAACGCATCTGAAGACGCAAAAGCAGAAGCAAGCTCTTGACCTGCTAAGTACCCGACAAAATTGGTGTGAGTGCCAGTAAAATACTTCTCTAGCACTTGCCGATTTGGTCCATCGCCAACGAGAGCTAATCGGGCATTTGGAATCGATTCGAGAACAGGTTTAATCCGATCGATTTCTTTCTCCGCTGACAATCTCCCCACATACAGGAGTAACGGGGCTTCGGGATGTCCTTGAGAAAGCCGCGATCGCATTTCTAAACTCGCTAGATGCGGCTGAAAGGTTTCTGTATCAACTCCTCGCTGCCAGAGTCTGACGCGCTCGATTCCATGCTCACTCAATGCCTGCATCATTGCGGTTGAAGTGCAGAGATTAATTTCAGCTTGGTTATGTCCTGCTTTGAGCATCTCCCAAAGCACTCCTTCTAACGCACCCAAGCCATAATGATGCAAGTACTCTGGTAAGTGAGTGTGATAGGACGCAACTAAAGGAACATTGTGGAACTTACTATAAAACAGCCCTGCTAGCCCCAAAACAGCCGGATTCACAATATGAATCAAATCCGGTTTGAATCGAGTTAGCTCATCCGCGATCGAGGGTCGAGGGAAAGCTAATTTTAGCTCTGGGTACAGAGGCAACGGAACTCCTGAAACGCCATGAATTCTTGCGCCTTTGTATTCCGTCAATCCACCATTTGGAGAAAAGACCAGCACTTCATTTCCCTGTCTCTGAAGATGATCGACAGTATGTTTGAGTCGAGTCACAATCCCATCAACTTTTGGAAGAAATGTCTCAGTAAACAGCGCAATCCGCATAGAGAAAAGTTAGTTTGATTTTTGATCAGGTAATCCACACAATCCACGAACTCCAATTGCAACAATCACGCCCTCCAGTAAAACTCCGAGTCCTTCTGCAAAACAGTTGATTCGATGTCGCACTTCGGCAGATTGAGCAACCGACAATTCACGCGCCCTGGCTTCAGTTCGGCACTTGTTGCTCATAGTTGCGATAAGCACGGTCAAGGGCTGCCCATTCTGGAAATAAGTAGAATGTGCTAATCACGATTACACCTAGCTCTGGTACGATCGTCGTAAGTAACAATAGCAACCCTCGATAGTTCACTAGCGCTTCCAAGTCACTTTCGGCAAAATCTCATCGTGGTCAACGCGATGCTTGTACTTGATGGCAAAATTCAGCAGCGAATCCAACAATGAATCAGAAAGATAGTGAGGTTGCAAGCCCAAGTCTAAGAGATTGGTGTTTTTTGCATTAAAGTAGTGTTCTTCTTTCTCAATCCGGGGATTCTCGAAGTTTTGGACATCGACTTTCAAGCCTAGGGATGAGCCTGCTTTCTGAATCATGCCCGCAATTTCGCCCACGCCGAATAGTTCAGTAAACTGATTGAAGACGCGGAATTCTCCGGGTTGTGCGGGAGTCTCGATCGCTAGCTCTACGCATCGCACGGTATCTCGAATGTCGAGGAATCCACGAGTCTGTCCGCCTTTTCCATAGACCGTGAGCGGATGCCCGATCGCGGCTTGAATACAGAATCGATTCAGTGCGGTTCCAAACACCCCGTCATAGTCGAGACGGTTGATGAGCATTTCATCCATTCCGGTTTCTTCGGTCAAGACCCCGTAGACGATGCCTTGGTTTAGATCAGTCGCTCTCAAGCCCCAAATCCGACAGGCAAAGTGAATGTTGTGCGAGTCGTGAACCTTGCTGAGGTGATACATACTCCCCGGTTGTTTCGGATACGGGAGCGTATCTTTGCGTCCGTTATGTTCGATCGTAATGTAGCCTTCTTCAATATCAATGTTGGGCGTACCGTATTCGCCCATTGTTCCGAGCTTAACCAAATGGCAATCTGGGAAACGCTCTTTCATGATGTAGAGCAGATTCAGCGTTCCAACTACGTTATTTGTCTGAGTCAGAACCGCATGTTCTCGATCGATCATCGAGAAAGGAGCCGATCTCTGTTCGCCAAAATGCACGATCGCATCGGGTTGGAAGCGATCCATCGATTGGCTGAGAAATTCATAATTTGTAATATCGCCGATGAAAAGGTCAATCGTATGACCTGTGATGTCCTTCCAGCGTTGCAGACGTTGTTTAATCGGAGCGATCGGGGTGAGGGTATCAATGCACAATTCATTGTCCCAATGCCGCCGCACCAAGCTATCGAGAATGCCGACCTCATGACCTCGATTGGACAAGTAGAGGGCAGTTGCCCATCCACAATAGCCATCACCACCAATTACTAGGACTTTCATCTTGCTCAATCTTTTCTGCCGATACTTTGCCAAATCTATCAGGTTTCGGCACTCAGAAGATCGCATTCCGTAGCGATCAAGAGTGAATTTCAATCTAGATCGTTGCTGAGAATAAAAATCTCTATCTTTAGAACTATGTTTGATCGAGAATGTCAAGTCTCCTAGATAACGTTCTCGTCAAACGGGTTATCTGTAGCTTCTGATACGGTTAGATCTGTAGTTCTGCTCCAACTAGAACATCATTTTACTCTCCTCTCGATTGCTGAGTTTCAGCATCGAGAACCTACTCTTTATGAGGTTACGGGCGGCGAAAAATTTGGAGCCTATTTGGAGCAGAAGTTTAGACTCTACCTGTGATGAGTGTAAATGTGATGAGTGTAACTTAACCTCTCACCTCATCCGCAAAGCTGGTTCGGCGCACAAATTCAAATGCTCCCGCGATCGACCCCCAGAGATGTTCATCGGTTTCTGGATCACGACCGCGATCGAGACTGATGTAGCGTTCTCCATCAATTTCAAACTCATTATCGAGATAGGTTTCCTTACCATCTCGAAAGATCATGCAGGCTTTTCCAGGCTCGATGTATCCTTTGAAACTACTTCCTGTCCAGTTCACAATCATATTGCACCCTGGAAGTCGCTCAAATTGTTCTGGTTTTAATTCTTTTAAACGATCGGGATCACGAGAAGCTCCGTAAAACTTCTGTTCATCCTGAACTTGATGATTTTCAATCTCAAGGTGGTCGCCATTGATAATCACTTTCAACATACGTAAGCGATAGGGACGATTGATCATGAAATCATACGCTTGCTCTAGAAAAAACCCAATTCCATCTGGGAGATCAAACGGTAGGGGGCGCATACAGACCCGAATATGCGCAAACATGGGCGGATTTTCAAAGGCTTGCGCTTGATTACTAAAATCGGCTGCCATCCAGCGTGCTAAGGCTGCAATATCAGTAGAGTGTGACATGCGGTTTGGTTTAAAATTTCAGACTTGAAAGCTTGAAACTTATTGTAGAGCGTCGCGTGGGGCAAAAAATCATCCTTTCAATCCCGTCAGACGGAACAGTAGAAACTGAGTGATTTGAGCAAATCCTTGAAAATTGTCGTCGCTCATCATAATCAGGCTATGTGACCCATCTGGTAAGCGTGATCCGAGCGTCATCGCCTCTAAATTATCGAGTCGAATGCCCAACTCATTTAGATCGAGTAAAAGTTCTTTTCGAGCCGTCTGTGCGCCTTGAGCATCCTGCAACGTTTCAATCATCGAAGTGTCTGTTGCCGTTCCGGTTTCGACTTGAAACAGCTTGCCTTTGAATCCAGTCAATCCAAACGATCGCTCTAAACTTAAAAAATGCCCGCCCTGATCGATCGATAACAAATCTGTTAAGCCATGTTCGATCGCGCCCACTGGTTTTGCATCTAGAGGATAGGCTTGCTCAGAAATCAATGCCGACTGTCCGCCGATAAATTGGTAGTGCAACAGTCGGTTTAAGGAAGTTTCACTGCGGTTGGGCAGAGACAAATCTTGCACCAAAGGAGATTCCACCGCCGCAAAAAGTCGAAACGGTTCAGCAGGTGGAGCCGTTGCCGCGCCAGCATTGAGAGACAATGCCTCAAAGCCGCGATTGTCCTGAATTCCGCGCGTTTGTTTAACCCCTGTTGCATCGGGATAGTAGGACTCTGGTAACTTCAATTTTCGTTTTAGCTGTCCAGTTTGCAGGTCAAATTCTCCAATGAAGGGAGGAATGCCATCCCCGACTGAGCCTTCGCTGGAGATAAAAACGGATTTCTGAGGCGAAAGCACGATTCCTTCTGCATCGATCGTGCCTTTCTCAAACGGATTGCCGTCTTCATCTTTTAGGGTTGTGACCTTTTTGACTTCAACAGATTTGAGAGCAGGCGTTTGATCGATATTGAATTTCAAGGTGTAAAACCGCGCTGGATTGTGATCGCTACGATCGTCCGAGACGGCGTAATAGAGATCATTTTTGCGATCGTAAGCGATGGCTGAGAGTCCCCCGACATCTGTATCTTGAAATTTGTTCTCAACCAGAGTGTAGCTGCCCAGAAACTCAGCCTTTAGCGGCAAAAACAGCCGATCTTCTGCCGCCACCTGTGGCAAACTGCATCCAGTCAACCCGAGAAAACAGCAGACGATCGCGATCCAAGAAACCCAACGACGCATTGATTCTTCCCTTGAAAATTCCTTTTTACTTTAGCGCGGGAAGACCTGCAATTTTTTCCCAAAACAACGACTCAGCTAAGTCATCTATCTCGGGTTCAAATCTCCAAGACTCCTCGATCGCTATCCAATTCCACCTGAATCCCGACCGGAAGCGCTGCATTCTCGCCATCGTGACCGAAGGGTAAATCTGAAACGATTGGAATCCCCAGATCAGAAAGCCGATCGCGCAAAACTTCTTCCACTTGAAAACTGGGAATATTGGCAGGCGGATCGCACTGGCTAAATCGCCCGATCGCAATGCCACGAATTTTTGCGAAAGCGCCACAGGTTCGCCAATGGGTTAACATGCGATCGATCCGATACGGGGCTTCGGTGACATCCTCGATCGCTAAAATCACATCGGTAAAGTCCGGTTGCCAAGGCGTAAAAAGTAAATGTGTTGCAACGGTGAGATTCGCAGGCAGTAATAATCCTGATGCTTTTCCCATCCCCCAGCCTTGTCCTTGTAGTCCAGGGATCGCGCGACCTTCTACCCAATCAAATAGTCGCGTCTTTGACGCATCCGGTTCAGATGCGATCGTGGTTAAAAGCGGGGCATGAACTCCAGAAATGCCTTGCTCTGCATAGGCCCAAAGCAAACTTGTGACATCCGAAAATCCGATCAGCCATTTCGGTTCAACCGCAGGAAATGACCATTTTTCCAGCAGTCTTGCACCGCCCCAGCCTCCACGGGCACAGAGAATTCCGCGACAGTTGGGATCTTTGAGTGCGGTTTCAAGCTGAATGCGGCGATTTTTATCGGTTCCGGCAAGATAGCCCTGTCGATCGTCAAATCCAGGCGTGAGTTCAACCTGATACCCTCTTTGTCGCCAGATTTCTAAGCCTTGGTTGAATGCGGTCAGTTCGCGCAACGCTCCACTCGGTGCAATCACCCGTAATAAGTCACCCGGTTGCAGTGGAGTAGGAATCTGACAGCGTTTCATAGCAATCTCAAAGTCACGAATTTCGGGATTGTACAACGCGATCGAGCCAAATTTCTAATCGTTTTCCCATCGCCCTTAAAGAATATTCCTGTTCAGCATCCTGACGACAAGTGGCACGATCGATCTGGTTGAGTTTTGCGATCGCCGCGACTAATCCATCAATGCTATCCGGTTCTACGAGCCAACCTGTTTTGCCGTCTTTGACAATTTCTGCCGGACCGCCTCGACGATAAGAAATCACCGGAACCCCACAAGCTAGAGCCTCGATCGCGACATTGCCAAAAGCTTCAATCCAATGAGGGGTCATCAATAAGGCTTGTGACTCACCTAACGCTTGCTGCAACTCCTGAGTCGGGAGAAATCCACAATACTCGATCTCCGCATTCGGATAGTTCATCTGAATGCTTCTCCAATAGGAGCCATCTTGAATCACACCCCAGATTTTTAACGGAATTCCCGCTTTCTCGATCGCAGCAACAGCATCTTCTAGCCCTTTCTCAGGTGCAATTCGACCGACCCAGGCAAGGTGGTTCTTAGGCGTTGGATTGAACTGATATTGAGCCAGATCAAACCCATTCTGTAAATTGAAACAATTCTCCTTGAACCGAAAGGTTTCGGCTTGAGCAAGACTGTGAACTGCGATCGAGGTTGGAAATTGAGCCACAACCTGTTCGAGCATCTGATCCATTGCGTCAGTTAGCGACCCCATACTGACTAAATGCGCGATCGCGCAGTCAAAAAATGGCGTGAGATAAAACGGTAACCAATCGTAAGCAAAATTAAGGATCACGTCGTAATCATGCTGAACTTGACGGGCATAGCTCCACATATTGCCCAGTACTGAATTTGCAGGCAGTGTGATTAACGCATCCCGCCCTTGAGACTGAGCCGTAATTTGCAGATTTCCGGGGATTTGGATTAGGGGAATTTCTTCTAGAACAGAACCTTCAGGCGCGACGACCGTAACAGAATGATTCAGAGCCATGAGAGATCGAGCAATATTTGTCAGCGTCAGTTCGACTCCACCTCCTAAACCCGAGCCGATCGCACCGACGGGCGTTGAGATGAAGAGTAGCTTCAGAGGAGACACAGAAGGCTTATCTCGGTAAACAGCCTATCTATCTTAAGATGCGACTTCCAATTCACGATTAAAATATGGCAAGATAAATCACAGACAGAAACACTCTTCAGCAAGTCATTTCACAGGTTTCACCGCTCAGACCATAGATTCTAGAAACTGTTTCACCCTTGAAATGATAGATAGTCTCGTCCGTCAGAGTCTTGCATCATCACAGAAAATAGAGATCTCCCATTCTTTAGAACGGCTCAAGGGAGCATCTTATCGCTAGCTTATGCGCCAAGTGTTTAATCTCGATCCTAATCAGCCGATTCAGACCTCAACGGGATTGCCCTGTCGTGTTGAGGAATTCTTGGGCAGTGGGGGGCAGGGCGAAGTGTATCGGGCGCGATTGGGCGATCGAGCCGTCGCACTCAAATGGTTTCACGCCTACTACATCTATCAAGACAAGGGACTACAAAAACGGCTGAATGGAATCGTCGAAGTGGGCGCACCGAATGATCAGTTCCTTTGGCCGATCGCGATTGCGACTCAAGGCGAAGGCTTCGGCTACTTGATGCAACTGCGAGAACCGGACTATCGTAGTTTGGTCGATTGGGTAAAGCGACGAGTCGATTTGAAGTTTCAAACGCTGACCACAACGGCATTAGAACTGGCAGATAGTTTTTTGCAACTGCATACTCAGGGATTGTGCTATCGCGATATCTCATTTAGCAATGTGTTCTTTCACCCCAAAACAGGACGAATCTTAATCGCAGATAACGACAATGTTGCGATCGATGGATCTCAGCAAGGCGGCATTTTAGGCACACCGGATTTTATGGCTCCTGAAATCGTGCGACGAGAAGCGCTGCCGAGTCAGGACACCGATTTATATTCACTCGCCGTCTTGCTGTTTTATCTGCTGCATGTGCATCATCCTCTGTATGGAAAGCGAGTACTAGAAATTTCCTGTTTGGATTTACCTGCTCGAATGCAGATTTGTGGCAATGCACCGAGATTTATTTTTGATCCAACTGACGACTCGAATTCAGCCTTACCTCGATCGGGGATCGACCCCGATGGCGAAGCAGGCGCAAACGCGATCGCCTTTTGGTCGCTGTATCCGCAGTTCTTGAAAGCGCTGTTTATTCAGGCATTCACGATCGGGCTGCATGATCCGAAAGAGCGAGTCAGAGAAAGTATTTGGCGCAGTGCAATGGCGCGATTGCGAGATTCGATCTTGCATTGTCCTGCTTGCGGTGCGGAAAATTTCTACGATGTGAAATTATTAAAAGCAGGAGGAACCCCCGGAAATTGTTGGCGTTGTCAGACGGCACTGCGGATTCCCGCGCGAATTCGGATTGCTTCAATGATTGTGATGCTGAACTCAGACACCGTGCTATACCCTCATCACACTGACCCTCGACGGACTTACGATTTCTCGACTCCTGTTGCCTTAGTCAGGTCAAATGCTGGAGAAATTACGCTGAAAAATGTCTCTCAGCAAAGATGGATTACCACGATCGACAACCGCATCGAACCCATTGATCCTCAACGATCGATTACATTACAGACAGGATTAAAAATCAATTTTGGCAACACAGAAGGAGAGGTCAGATTGTAGACCTTCCCATAGGAAAAGCTCTATGAATCACGAAGTCAGAGAAATTCTACGATCGCTCGTCGCTGAGCTTGGCACAGATGTGAATGACAATGCTCAGCGCTGGAAAGGCTATCTGAGCGATCGCTTGGCACTGTATCAACTTGAGCGGCAAGCACTGATCACAGCGATGAATGAGCAGGTTCCAGCGGAACTCCTCTCTTCTCAGTTTTTAGTCCAGCCTCAGGTGCATATCGAGCGCTTGACTCAACGACTCGTGGATTCATTTGGACTTCAGCCCCATGTCGCACGTTGGGCAGTTGAAAGTTGGGCATTGGCGTTAGGGGTGGTGCAGCCTGAAGACCTAAAACTTGAAGACCTAAAACTTGAAGACCTAAAGCGCAGACCAACGATCGTAGAGTCCCGGACGCAGCGGCGCAAGTTTGGGTTCCCGCCGAAACGATTGATTTTAGGAGTCGCTGTTTTGGGGATGTTAGGGGCGATCGCGCTGAGTGTGCCTCACTGGATGACCGCACAAATTCCGTCAGACGGCGGCTCAAATTCTGAATTAGCTCCGCTGAAAACATTGAGAGTTGGCGCTTATATTAATCCACCCCGACCACCCGATCCCAATACAACCCCTCAAGAACGAGAAAGATTTATCCCAGCGAGAGAAGGCTACGAAGTGCTAAGAGCCTATCTCAAATCCGAGTTATCGAAGCGACTGGGGAGAGACATTGATGTACAAGTCGAGTTTGTTGAAATCACAGGAAAAGACTCATTAGAGCAAGCCAAAACCAAACTACAAACCAGAGAATGGGATCTCGCATTTACTCAAAATCCTTTGCTCTCTATCGCTGCAATCGAGAGTAACTATCAGTTCGCGGCTCGCATGGTTTCTTTGAGTGGCAGGGACGAACTACAAGCAGCTTTGGTCACCCGAGTCGATAGTCCCATCAAATCGCTCGCAGACTTAAACAACAATCCGAATATTACGATCGCGCTAGAAGGGTCAGACCATCCAAGATTTTACCTGGCGCTGCATGACTCCTTTGGTCGATCGTTCAGAGTGGATCCGAACAATACTTCTTCTCGCGATACGATCAATAAAGTACTAGAGCGTAAAGCAGATATTGGAGTCGTGTCTGCACAATGGGTCACAGGAGATCCGCCCCCAGATTTACCGACTCGCCTAAAAGAGCATCGAGAGCGCTACCGCAAAGAACTGCGGCTCCTTAGCTCGACGCGCAGGATTCCAACGGCTGGAGTTTACCTTTCACCCAACTTACGCGCAGAGGACAAAACGGTAGTCAGGCAAGCTTTAACAGAGGCTCCAGAAGAGATCCGTCGTGCCGGACGGTATGACAATGGCGAACCCGCCAACTATTCAGAATTTGAGCGTATTGTCTCAGAGGTCAATCGCAAGATCCTTGCCTGCTCCGATCCAAACCAATGGAAGCTTGGAGAACAGGTGCAGTTCTTCTGCAACTTGATCACAGGTAAAGTTCATAGCGTGGCTCAAGTGGATGAGACGACGAGCCATCTGATGGTGCAAGTTGAAGGCGGCAAGCTGATTAGAGTTGTCCTACCGCTTCAAGTCAGTAAAGCAGCAGGATTGCCAGGACTGAGCGAACTCAATTCACAATATCTATCGATGCTCAATGTCGAGCCAGATCCACGATCGCAAGAACTTCGCATTACTGATCCCAAACAAGTGAAACTCATAAAGCCGCCAAAATAGACGATGAAACCAGAATTCTCTCCCGGCACGCTCATTCATAATCAGTACCGCATCCAGCGAATTCTCGGTCAAGGTGGACTCGGTAGAACCTATTTATCCCTGGATACTCACTCGTTTGAGGAGCGTCGGGTGCTAAAAGAGTTTGCCCCTCATGGGATTAGTAGCCAGAGCTTACAAAAAGCAAAGGATTTGTTTTACCGAGAAGCACAGTTACTTTACCAAATTAAACATCCCCAGATTCCGAAGTTCTTTGCTTACTTTGAAGAAGACGAACGACTGTTACTTGTCCAAGAGTACATTGAAGGCGAAACCTATGCAGAACTGCTGCACAATCGATTCATTCAGCAGCAAGTTTTCTCAGAGGCGGAAGTGCTTCGCCTGCTCAGAAATTTGCTTCCTGTCTTAAGTGATATTCATGCTCAAGGGATTATCCACCGGGATATCTCGATCGATAACATCATGCTCTCGAACCACATCCCGTTTCTGATCGACTTTGGGGTTGGAACCCAAGAAAGTGCGGGCAAATCGTTCGTCGGAAAGTTTGGCTATGCGCCGCATGAGCAGTTACAGCTTGGACAATGTTCGCCCAGTAGTGACCTCTATGCGCTAGCCGTCACCGCGATCGTCCTGCTCACTGGACATCAGCCGCACCAACTGACCGAGCGATTAACCTCCGCAGAGTTTTGGCGATCGCGAGCAACAGTCAGTGATCGCTTTGCTCAAATCATTCAGCGAATGTTGGCGTTTTATCCGGGCGATCGCTATGCGGCTGCGACGGAAGTTTTAACGGCACTGCAAGCGATTCAGACTCCACTGACAACGACAGCCATTCAGCGATCGACACCAGCAAATGAGGGAAATCTAGTCACTACATTTCCGTCTTTACCGGGGGGTGCAATCGCATCGCGTCCCCTGCACTTTATTTGGATCTGTGATTGTTCTAATTCGATGTCGGTCGATGGCAAGATTCAAGCTTTAAATACTGCGATCGAGGAAGTCATCCCGCACATGAGAATCGCGGCTGCCGACAATCCCAATGCCAAAGTTTTAGTTCGAGCGGTGAAGTTTTCGACAGGGGCATCCTGGTGTGTTGCTGAAGCAACGTCGATCGATCTGTTTCGCTGGACAGACTTAGAAGCAGAAGGGATTACAGATTTGGGTGCAGCCTTACATTTAGTTGCAGAAGCATTGCAAATTTCTCGAATGAGCAATCGGGCATTGCCTCCGGTCTTAGTTTTAATCTCGGATGGACAACCGACGGATGACTATATCAGCGGACTGAAAGCATTATTGGATCAGCCTTGGGGAAAGAAGGCGATTCGAGTGGCAATCTCGATCGGGCGAGATGCGGATCAAGATGTGCTTCAGCAATTTATTGGGCATCCGGATCTCAGACCCTTAAGGGCGAACAATCCAGAGGCATTAATTCGTCAAATTCGCTGGGCTTCGACCGCAGTCATGAAGGCAGCTTCTGCGCCTGCAAGTGCGATAACGAGCGTTTTGCCGATGATGACTTCTGTTCCGACTTCTGGGTTTGAAGATGTTTGGTAAGGTTCATGAGTGCTGTGATGGTTGTTCAGTTCGAGGCGCATCGCACAAGCGCAACAGATTAGTCAATCAAGATGCCTTGCATCATGAAGTGATCGAAATTGGGCAAGCCCGATCGCGCTTACTGGCGGTGTCGGATGGACATGGCGGACAGGCTTATTTTCGTAGTCAAATCGGGGCACAGGTGGCGGTGCAGAGTGCTGCGATCGTGGTCAAATGCTTAGCCCAGTCTGAATCGATCGCAGCAGAATTACCAAAAGCGATCGTGGAACACTGGCAAATGAGTGTGATCGAACATTGGCAGCAGCAGCCATTTACCGCGCAGGAGTGGCAACAGGTGCCGCAGTGTGAGCGACTAAAGATTGAGCAAAATCCAGCGATCGCTTATGGAGCGACGCTTCTACTTGTGCTGATTACGCCGCAGTTTGGCCTGTATTTTCAAATCGGGGATGGTGATATTCTCCTCGTCGATCGCACGGGAAAGACGCAATATGTGCTGCCAAAAGACGATCGACAATTTGCGAATCAAACGATTTCGCTCTGTATGCCGCAAGCTTGGCGAGATTGTCGGATGAGGGTGAAGGATTATTCTGATCAGTCTTTTCCGGCAATGATTCTAGTCGCAACCGATGGCTATGCGAATTCTTATGAAACGGATGAGGACTTTCTCAAAATTGGAGCGGATTATCTACATTCAGTGCGTCAGATGGGCTTTACTCAAGTGATCGCGCAGTTACCTGATATTTTGAGTGAAACTTCCAGACGTGGGAGTGGCGATGATGTGACGTTAGGCATGATTTATCTTGAAGACTCATAGATCAATTCAAAATCGCTCAATCTAAAATCAAAGCCTCCTCCCCTGCCAAACAAGCGCCTCAATCTACGAATCAAGCGGCTCATTCTAATTCGTTAATAAAACGATTTACAGATTAAGCAACCTCCCGATAATCGCTTCTTATCAATTAAACAGATCAAGTCGCTCGATCGCCAAATCAAGCCATCTAAATCGTAAAAATACTGGCTTCCCGACCAAAAATGATTCATAGATCTCTGGGATCTTTCGCCTGTCGATCGCACGATGGCTTGCTTAGGGTGGATTCAGTTTCATCAAAGTGTAGAAAAACATGAAAAATCAGAGAACTTCTAGCGTCTTGACGAGTATTGATGCTCGAATTACAGGACTCAGAGCGATCAATCCCCATTTGGACTTCGGCAACGATCGCAGCTTAGCAGGTTTGACGACAACCGCTGAGCAACTTCGGACAAAACTGGCTGAACACAACAACCTGCTAGCAGCGCTAGAGACGAGCCGAAATGAATTGAATGCTTTAGAGGACAAAGCCGATACTCTCTCGAAGCAAATGCTCAAAGGCGTTGAGTTTCAATATGGGCAAGACAGCCATGAGTACGAACTCGCAGGCGGAACCAAAACAAGCGATCGCATTCGCAAAATGATGAAGTCCCGTTTGCAGAAATCCTCAAAGGGTCAATCTTCCGATCGCTCAACGGTCGCTTAGGAAAATTAGGCGACTATATCGCTGGCAAAACACTCACAATGTTTGGCATGTCTTGTTTTCGTTGTGCCTGAAGGCGATTCACAGCTTTCTCAATTCCTTCCGCAACATTCGTGAACGCCTCATCTCGATGCGAATACGAGAAGAAAACCTTAATCGGCTCATCAGACATAGGAAGGTTTACTGTATCAATTCGCACTCTAGTTTAGTAGAAAAAAACAGGCAATCAGAAATCTCAAACAAAATCAGGGATACCTCCAAGCCAACTTGATTCCTAACTTTGGGCGATCGAAAAACCGCCCCTGTAGATCTGATCAATCCTAGATCCAGTGATACAGTTGATTCAGCATGATTCCTTTACCCAGTTATGAGCCTACCGCTTCCTGATGGCACGATCGTTCAAAACCGCTACCGGATTCAACGCATGTTGGGTCAGGGGGGATTTGGGCGCACCTACCTTGCAGAAGACACCAATCGCTTTAATGAAACCTGTGTCCTCAAGGAATTTGAACCCGGAACGCAAGGAGCTAAACATGCTCAGAAAGCCGAAGAACTCTTTACCCGCGAAGCCAAAGTCCTGCATCAACTGCACCATCCTCAGATTCCGCAATTTCGCGAACTGTTCCAAGTCAAAACCCAAAATCGCGAACTGTTTTTCCTCGTCCAAGATTACGTCGAAGGCAAAACTTACGAGCAATTGTTGAACGATCGCCGAAATCGAGGCTTAACCTTCAGCGAATCCGAAGCCGTTCAACTTTTACAACAGCTTTTACCCGTCCTCGAATACATTCATCGATCGGAGATTGTCCATCGCGACATTTCTCCAGACAACATCATCCTACGCAGCCTCGATCACAAACCCGTTCTAATCGATTTTGGAGTCGTCAAAGCAGCCGCAACACAAGCCGTTCACTCCGGTCAAACCCTCGTTGGAAAACCGGGCTATGCCCCGATCGAACAACTCCATAAAGGCAGTGCAGATTCGAGTAGCGACCTCTACGCCCTGGCAGTGACAATTATCGTTCTGCTCACCGGACGCGAAGCGCAATCGCTCTTTGATCCGATGAATATGTCCTGCCAGTGGAAACAGTACATCAATACATCACCCGCCTTCGCCCAAGTCATCGATCGCATGTTGAGCAATCGCCCTCGCGATCGCTATGCTTCGGCGCAAGACGTGATCACTGCTTTATCAATGATTTCATCGCGATCGGCAACTTCAACGAATGCCCCTATTTCAATCCCGCGCCCCCCTGATCCCACCCATTCAGGAACCATTGCCCTCGCTGGAAAAAGACCTCGACGATCGACGATCGCACCTCAAACTACCGCCACTGGAACTTATCCCCGACCCTGGTTTGAATCTGCCTTTGATGCCCCCCTTGCGTTATTCAAAGCAACTTATCGCCTGCTCAAATGGGTCTTTCGAGCCATGTTTGGCATGGTGCGATTCACGATGTTTGGCATCACCAAACTAACGGTGAAATTGCTGCTTTGGATTTTAGCGATCGTCAGTTTATTCTGGCTTGTGCCGCAGGTTTTCCCCTATGTCGCAAAATCACTGCCTGACTTTAGTAAAGCCGTCCCTGATATCAGCAAAGTCCTCCCCAAACCGACCACAGTAAAAGCGATCGACTACCAAGCAGAATGCGAGAAAATTGGCATCAACTACAACGAATTCATTGCTCAAGTCAATGATGAGTTTTATCGCAAGTTTCCGGCTCGACGAGGGAAGCCATTGACTCAAGCACAAGGCGATGAAAAGTTTCGCAGTGAATGGCATCGGATTGCCCAAAATATCCTGAACCAGAAATCAGGCGATCGTAACGCTCAACGCGAGGTCGCTGAGGACTCCAATCCCTGAACCTTCCGATAAGAAATTAGCAGTTCAGCCCCCAGCGTGACATCGCCTGACTCAATGCGCGTTTCATCCGTTCTTCCACCGCATCCTCACTCCCACTCGCCTCAATTCTCACCACCCGATCGCAATCCCTTTGCGCGATCGCTGCAAATCCCGCTCTAACGCGATGATGAAAATCAAGACTCGCCTGCTCAATGCGATCGCTTTTGCCGCGCTTCTGCATTCGGTCTAATCCAACTTCCACCGAAATATCCAACCACAGCGTCAGATCGCTCTGCAAGCCGCCTGTCGCAATCTGATTCAACTGGTCAATCAATTCCAAATCCAAGCCCCTTCCATAGCCCTGATAAGCGATCGTCGAATCGGTATAGCGATCGCACAAAATCCAAGCCCCCTTCTCCAAATGTGGGCGTAAAAATCCCTCGACATGTTGAGCGCGATCAGCCGCATAGAGCAATAATTCCGTGCGATCGCAAACCGCATCCTCTCCATGCAGCAGCAATTGCCGAATTTCTGTTCCTAATTTCGTCCCTCCTGGCTCACGAGTCGAAATCACCTCGATCCCCAATTGTTCGGTCAACCACTGACACGATCGCTGCAACTGCGTCGTCTTGCCACAGCCTTCAATCCCTTCAAAGACAATTAATTTACCACCCATTTGTTTCGATCGCCTTTACCCTCAACACTTTAGAGTATTTCAAAACCCAACCTTTTCGGGTTGATCCCGGCAAAAAGAGACACTTTTAGCGGAATTCGGTATAAAGGGAGTAATGACAGATTGACGAAAACAAGACAAACTGAGAGAGAATTCTGCCGCCAAGCGACCCCTTGATTAAAAATTACCTTGAAATTTAAGGACACATACCTAGACCGGGGTATCGTTTTAGCGTAGGTTGGAAACGTAGACGTGAAGATTCGCTTGTCACAAGATTGGGGTTTGATATGGCTCGATACACCTGTCTATTCACTGTTGGAGTCCCCGTGCAGCAGCTCCAGCCGCTGTTGAATCAGACATTGAAATCCTGCAACCTGGATGTGATCTACGCGACAGATGACTATTTGATGGCGCGTGAAGTCCCCGGAAATGTGGCGTTTCCAAAGCTTGTCACGGTCGAAGTCCTCATCGACAAAACGACCGCGACGGATAAAGAAACGCGAATGAATTTTGTGATCAAAAACGAGGAACTGCCCCTGCAAGTCGAAAATCACTGCCGTAAGATGTTTAATCTTGTTAATCAAACAATCACAGACGATCAGGGCTGGAATCTCATTGAGACGGTCACAGGCTAATTCAAATTCAGCCGTAGACTACACAAAAAAAACGCTCTGGCGACAAACCGCTAGAGCGTTTTTGATTTCAGAGAAACAAAGTCTAGTCATCCTCCGGATCACCCACCATATTTGGGCTGATCAGAGTAATGTCAAATTCATCCGGCGGAACAGTCAAGACTGCATCCCGCTTCAGCAAATAATAAATCGCGCGCACTTGAGGACCAAATACAATTTCGTCCTGATTGCGAAGATCACACTGTTGCAATTTGCGACCATTGATCAACAAGCCATTTGCACTCGGCTTCCCTTTGAGATTGCCATCGACAATTCGGTAATAATGTGTCCCATCTTCATTGGGCAACTGGAGGAGTGTGGCATGACGGCGAGACACGAACTGAGAAACCAGGCGAATGTCACACTTAGCATCCCGTCCGATCGAATAAACAGGAGCATCTAACACAAACTCCCGGCGACCTTTATCGTCTTCGATAATTATCAGGTGGTTTTGATGCGGTTCTGAGGGCATTGATATTCAGCTTGAAAGGGTGGGCGAAGGGTAAAGGAAGAATCGATCTTAGATAGATTGACCTAGGATAGATCTTGCTTGGTCGGAACAACACAGTACGAGTACCGACTTTTTACGGATAGGTTGCTTCGGAGTTTTATTGTAATGAATGAAACCTGTCCTAAAGCAAATTTGCCCAGATTGATCCAGACTCTATTCATCAGCCCTACTTTAGCTGATCATTCTAAGAATGGCGATTTTGTAAAGCGTCGTAACAATAGTGAATTAGTCACGACACTGACTGAACTAAATGCCATGAATGCGCCTGCTGCTGCCGGACTGAGTAAAATTCCAAAACCAGGAAGTAATACACCTGCCGCGATCGGAATTCCCAGCAAGTTGTAGCCAAATGCCCAAAATAAATTTTGTTGAATCTTGGCAAAAGTAGCGCGACTGAGTCGCATCGATTCCACAACATCGCTTAGTCGATCGCGCATTAGTACAATTCCAGCCGTTTCGATCGCCACTTCGGTTCCTGATTTTAATGCAATTCCAACCTCTGCTTGAGCGAGTGCGGGTGCATCATTAATTCCATCTCCGACCATGGCGACTTGATGATTTTTC
The DNA here is from genome assembly GCA_025454375.1 of Leptolyngbya sp. Prado105. Lineage (GTDB taxonomy): Bacteria > Cyanobacteriota > Cyanobacteriia > Leptolyngbyales > Leptolyngbyaceae > Leptolyngbya. Next base: position 23,433 of record JALOOO010000084.1, read on the forward strand.
GCCTGGAGTTGTGCGATCGCGTCGGCTTTGCCTTCAGGTGGGATTTCAGCCAAAATCTCAGTAATTCCCAGTTCTGAGGCGATCGCGCTTGCGGTTTCTTTGCGATCGCCTGTCAGCATCAAAATTTTGAGATTCAATTTCTTTAGCGATCGAATCGTCGATTTTGCATCTGATCTCAGCGCATCTGAAACGGCAATGATGCCAATGAGCCTTTGAGTTGCAACATAGACGATCGTTTTTCCAGCAGTTGCGAGTTGGTCGGCTTGTTCTCTCGCAGCTTGAGAAATCTCAATTTGATTTTTCTCCATCCATTGCGCGGTGCCTAAAAAAGCAGGCTGGTGGTCTACAGTTGCAGAGACTCCAAATCCAGGACGAGTGTAAAAGTCTTCAGCCAATAACACGGGTAAATCGTCTGCGGCTTGCAGAATTGCCGCTGCTAAAGGGTGACGAGTTCCACGTTCGACTGCTGCTGCAATCTGGATCACATGATCATGGTCAAATTCGATGACATCTGTAACGACAGGTTTTCCGGTGGTCAGCGTCCCCGTTTTATCAAAGACGATCGTATCGAGCGATCGCACTCGCTCTAATATGTCTCCCCCTCGAATCAATAAACCTCGCTCTGCGCCAATCCCTGACCCGACTAAGATGGCAGTCGGAGTTGCTAATCCAAGGGCGCAAGGACAAGCGATCACGAGAACTGCGATCGCGAGTTTTACACTTAGCAATATGGGAGAGGGGTGAGGCATCATTCCCATGCTGTGAGAATGCTCCATCCCAATTGTCCAGGTCACGGCATCTGCCCAGATCTTTGTGCCGATGAATTCCCAAAATAGAAAAGTCAGCAGCGCGATCGTCATGACGCTGTATGTGAAATATCCCGCGATCGTGTCGGCTAGTTTCTGAATCGGAGCTTTTCGAGCTTGGGCTGTTTCGACGAACTCGATGATTTTGGAGAGGGTGGTTTCTTTTCCGACGCGCGTCACCTGAATCGCGATCGCACCTGATTGATTGATCGTTCCTGCTGTGACTGCACTTCCGACCTGTTTCTGCACCGGGACGGATTCGCCAGTCAGCATTGATTCATCGATCGTCGTTTCTCCCGTGATAATTTCTCCATCAGCAGGAATCTGCTCACTGGGAAGAACCTGTAACCGATCTCCCGCTTTCAAATGCTCGATCGGGATTTCAATTCCATCTTCTCCATGCTTACCAATTAATCTTGCCAATCTCGGTTGCAGTGCCGCTAAAGATTGTAGTGAGGAAGCCGCTTTGCTTCTTGCTTGCTGTTCAAGTGCTTGCCCAAGCAAGATGAACCCCAACAGCATCACAGGTTCATCAAAGAAACATTCCCAGCCTAACTGGGGAAAAAAGAGCGCGATCGAGCTTGCAATAAACGCTGTTAATGCGCCTAAACTGATTAGCGTATTCATGTTAGGAATGTTATGGCGCAAGCCTTTCCAGCCATCCAGCAGAATTGCTCGACCTGGAAAGATCAAGGTTGCAAGCGCCGCCATGCCATGAATTTCGACATCGCTGAGTACAGGAATGCTGGAATGTCCGATCGCACTAAAAATCAGTAAGCCCGCCGCGATCGCGATTTGGGATCGGTGTCGGCGTTTTTCGATTTGATGGCGCTGAGTTAAGTCAGGGAGTTCTGAGCGTTCTGAGGTGCGGGGTTGACTTGGGAATCCAGCGTCGGTCAGTGTAGCGGCAAGACGCATCGGATCAACGGAGCGATCGCATTCAACGGTTGCGAGTTCGGTCACGAGATTCACCGTTGCGGACTTGACTCCGGGCTGTCGCGTCAACTGTGTTTCAACGGCACGAACACATCCTGCACACTTCATTCCAGTGACATCGATCGTCACGGTTTCCGTCGATTCGAGAGGAGTAGCGGACAAGAGGGCTTCGGACACAATTCAGCACTCCGGAAAACTTCTTCTCTCTAGAGCGTAGAGGAGTTTTGATGAATTGTGGGAAGTTTTTCTAATCTTTCAAGGTATCGCGCCGAAACCAAAGGAAGTAAATCACTAAACCAATCTGCACAGGAACGAGTGCGAGATAGTTTTTGAGAATGGGATTAATATCGATCGAAGAAAAGGCGTTAAAGTAGCCCATCCCTAACATGAGGCAAAGAAAATACAGCGAAGGTTTTGGTAGTTTTTTTAGCATGAGATTGAGCGATTTAAGTTGAAATACTTAGAACTCCGAGCTTTTGGAAAAACTCGGAGTTCTCAAATGAGACAGGTCGTAACGCTTCGACTAGAACCAGCCTTTTTTGTTATTCACATAGGTCTCAACGAATTCTTAATCCGATTTGGTCAAGTAGATGATCCCTTCAACCAATCCCACAATCCCGGTCAAGCCACAGGTCGGAAGACAAGCGACCAACATAATGATTCCTTCAGTCGTGTAGCCCAAAACAAATTTGTGAACACCCAGTCCACCTAATAAAATACCGCAAATTCCTGCTGCAACTTTCTTATTTGCGTTGCCAGAAGTCCCAATCGTCATATGTTTAATTTCCTATCGAAACCATTCAATACGACCGCAGTGTACCCTAGAAGCACAAATTCTAAACACAAAATTTACACATTGTTCTAAGTAGAACTACTGCCTAGCAAGAACAAAGTTAATAGCGTACTGCTGTTCCAAAGCGAGTGTAGCAAGACAGATGCCATCAAATTCTGAGTGCGTGTATAAACGAATCCAAGCACAATTCCTAACACGGTCAATGGG
>JALOOO010000305.1 GCA_025454375.1 Leptolyngbya sp. Prado105
TCTAGCGAGTTTCATAAGTCGGAAGAAGAAATTGACACAAAAAACAGAACGCAATTACCGCGATCATGGAAAAGACCAGTGAGCCGTTACCAACATGCCAGTACTCAAAAGCCTTCTCATCTCCTAAAGCCACTAAGACTGCCATGAGTGCCACTCTAAGCGCATTAAAGATAAATGCAAGCGTCAATGCAACGCTTGGGATGAGTATTTTTTGGTATGGCTTTGTAGGCTGTAGGAATAGATACATCAATGCGACTCCAAAAAGTTGGAGCATAGCAGCAACTCCTGCACAGGCAGAGTAAACCTCGATCGAGCCTTTAGGCAAATTGACAAACACTCCTTGTACCGTGACATCAAAACCTAGAACCCAAAGCGAAAATCCTGAAACTTTTGCTGTAATCGCTGAAGGATCGAAGAACAGTAGAATTAGTCCGGGTGGAATTGCAAAAACTGACAGAATCAAAAGTTCGCGCCAGTACTGTTTTAAGCTGCCAGAAGCGAGGAGAGAAAGGCTCGCGATCGAGAAAATTGGCATCAGTCTTAGAACAATATCATTGCCTGTAATAGATGCACTTTTTGTCAGAATAGGAATTAACATCAATGTTCCAAAAGCAATTGCTAACGGATTGCTCTCGAACTTAGATTTGCAGCAGTTTCGGCGAAAGATGAAAATTGCTCCAAACCAGTAGAGAAGACTAGAGCCGATTAGATCCGTGTTGTCGCTTCTGAAAACCAAACTCAGATGCAAGAGAATGAGAACTGAGAGGAGACTGAGTAAGCTATATTGAGTCAGTTTTGAGAGTAACATTACTTCTGAGGTCAAAATCAATTAAAAAAGGGGCAGATCAAACAGGCGGAACACGGTCAAAGAGCTATCAAACATACCTCAACCCCAGCCCTGCTTCAATCTTGCCCCGGAGCATGACTCTAATGTTTTACAGCATCAACAGGCTTTGCCCGTTTGCGTCCAAATCGCCACCAAAGCAATGCGATCGCAACAAGACTTCCCGCAATTTCCGCAGGCTCAGGCACTTCTTGAGTTGTATTGCCTCCAGTCGGCTGCATTCCTGCGGGAACCTCAACGGGGACATCTACTTTTTGGCTCGAATTTGGCTCCACCCGTTGATTCTGACTAACCGCAATGAAGGCGGTATACTTCGAGAGTAAGCGATAGTCTAAAGCAGTTTCAGTAATTGCTTTAATCCCTGCTTCAGTTTCTTGTGCAAACATTTGATGACTTAGCTCTTTGATGCGAGCGCGACCCCAGAGTTGAGCAATACCCCCAGAAAGATTTGCGGTTGTCTCAGCAAAATCAACTGGAATAACCTTCTCGAACCTTCCTCCACCTGCTGTTGTTCCAGTGATTTTGAGAGTTCCATCTGTCCGATCGCGCTTTTTACCAAAAACCACGATCGGTTGATTTGCGAATAGATCAGGAATTCTTTTCGGATAGATTTCTGGGGCTTCACCAGAGCCTTGCCAGCTAACTTCAACATTCGTCAAGACCGGGTTATTAATTTCTTGGAAAAATTTCTCGACTACAGTGTCAATCTTTTCGTCGGACATGACGATATGAGAGGTTCCGCGACCAAGTTCAGCAACGCGATCGATTAAAAAGCGATTCACCGAAGACCCTGTTCCGAAGCTATAGAGCCGATTCCCCGGCTTGAGATTTTTCTGCACCTCAGCAATCACTCGCTCATCGTCACCCACTAAACCATCCGTAATCAGAACCACGCTTCGCAACCGACCTTCTGGTGCAGGCGGGAAGTTCATGACAGCTTGAATTCCATTGAATAGTTCAGAGCCGCCATTTGCATCAATTTTACTAACATAATCTTGGGCGCGTTTACGATTTTCTGGCGTATTCGCTAAAGGTTGAGCAGACAGCCTTTGAGTCGTACTTGCAAAGTCGATGATGGTGAAAGTATCATTCGGATTTAAGCCATTAATGAATCGCTGCATCAAAGCTTTTGAATCCTGAATCGGCTTTCCTGACTGCGATCCAGAAGTATCCATCAAGAACACCACATCTTTCGGGACAATCTCATTCTGCTGATATTCAACCGCAGGAATCAGATAAGTCGCAAAGTGTCCTCCTCTCGAATCAGCATCAGTCAGTGTCGTCGATTGTGCTTTGGTATCTGCAACCTGATAGTTCAGCACAAAATCTTTGTTCGGCACGACATCTTCTTTTGCAAATTGCACCCGAGTGACTTTGCCCTCTTTCTGAGTTTGAATCTTGTGTGTGTTCGAGTTCAACCCTTTAATCGGAACTCCCGCATCTAGCTCGATCGTCATGCCAATATTTTGTCCCGATCGCGTTGCTGGAATTTGCGCAGTTGTGAATTTAGCCGCATCCGCTACACCAGTCGCTGGAAGATAACGCGGCGCAACCACCATTGGAAAAGCAAACTCATAGCTCCCTTTCTCAAATTTCAAGCTTTCTGTGTAGCGAATCTTGACATCAATCTTTTCTCCAGGCTTGATGTTCGCAAGAGACTGTGTAAAAACATTGTCGCGTTGTTGTTCGAGTAATCCCGCCGTTTTCCCTTGTTGCTTCGCTTCATCAAACATTTTCTGAGCTTCTTGCCGCTGCTTAATCAACCCGCGAATAATGCGGTTTCCCACTCGAATCTCCATATCATCGACTGCCGCCTCATCCGGCAATGGAAACGTATAAACCGCTTCTAACGGGGTTTGATAGGGATTTGAAAACGTCTGCGTAACTTCCACCCGTGACACGTTACCTGTAACCCGCGCCATGACTTCCGTATGTTGCAGTGGAAAGGATTTTTGCTCCCCGCTTTTGGTACTGTATAACCCTGCGATCGCGGGAGGTACGACTGTTCCATTCGTACTCACCATATCCGGCGAAACCATGCGAGCGATAGGTGCAACAACCATCCGAAGCCCGAAAATTGCAGCGATCGCGCTAACTAACGTCAACCCTCCAACCCCCGCCAAAACGTAGCGTTTTTTGAATTTTCTGGGCTTTGATCTCAAATCCTTCAGAACTTGATCAACTGTTACATAGCGCCTTGTCGTTCCACTTTCTAGCATTTTATCGAGAACTGTTCCGAGCCAATCACTGACGGCCGCTTTCTTCGGCTTTTTCACCTGTACGAATCTATCAGCCGTTACTTTTCGACCTAAGAAATGTCGCCATACCCATTTGTTATCACCACTATCAAAGAGTTCAAACGGGGACATCTGGGTGAGTAAATGAATGCACGTCACACCTAAACTGTAGAGATCGCTAGCAAAAACAGCTTTACCTCGAACTTGTTCGGGTGCAGTGTATGCCGCAGACCCGATCATCGTTCCAGTCTTACCAAGCGTCGTTTCAGTTGTATACTTTGCCGCACCAAAATCAACAAGAACTAACTTACGATCAATCGCTCTGCGAACAATATTCTCAGGCTTAATATCACGATGAATCACTTGATGTTCGTGAACATATTTGAGAATCGGCAAAATGTCCTGTAACAGTTGGCGAATCTGGCTTTCATTAAACGCTCCAACCTCAGCAAGCTCCTGAGCTAAGTTACACCCATCGACAAATTCTTGAACGAGATACTGATTGCTTTCGGACTCAAAGTAGTTGAGTAACTTGGGGATTTGGGGATGCTGACCGAGTGTTTCGAGACGTTGAGCTTCAAGTCGGAAAAGTTCTGCTGCCTTCTCATTGTTCGATTGCGGATAGAACTGTTTCACGACACAGCGAGAATGATCTGTTTCATCTGTGACAAGCAGAGTTCGACCAAATCCACCTTGCCCAATGAGCCGAATTGCACGATAGCGATCGAGGAGTAAAATCGATGTCCCACAGCATTGGCATTCAGTCGAGCTTTGCGAATTTTCAGGCTGCTTGCAAGTTGGATTGAAGCAGTAGGACATTAACTTAGAACTTGAAGTTTGCATGATCGGGTAAAGAAACGAAAAGATGATATAGACTTAAGCAGTAAAAGAATTGCTAAAAGAAATGGTTGAGTAGGCTATTGAGAATACTTTATTGAATAAAACAGTTAATCTGCAATACAGCGATTTCAAGAATAGTTCAGCCTATTTTTTGTAAGACTTCAGGAAAGTTCAGCCAAACCCGATTGCCGCTCCCCCAGAAAGTGAGCTTTAATAGAGGCGAGATTCGTGTTACTGGTATGCAGTGATGGATGTAGAAACAGCGATCGCGCTTGCCGATAACTTAATTCTCAAATCGACCGGAAAACCGATGAACGACTTGCAGCGCATTGTGTTTCGAGGCGCATGGCAGGGCAAAAGTTTTACCGAAATTCATCAAGATTGTCGCGATCGCTGTGGACTCGATCATTTAATGCGCAATGTAGGTCCAGAATTGTGGAAGCTGCTCTCCGAAGTCACCAGAACCAAAGTGACAAAAAATCACCTACAAGGCGCATTTTCAAACCTAACAGGAAGCGAGAGAATTCAAGATCGAATTTATATCGATCGCAATCCGCATGAGCAGAATTGCAAGACTGAAATTCTTAAACCGGGTGCATTAATCCGAATTCGAGCCGCCCAAGAAATGGGAAAGACTTGGCTAATGGAAGAGATTCTAAGCCATGCGCGACAGAATGGATACCGAACCCAAACCTTCAATTTTGAGCTTTGCGATAGTACGATCTTGAGTGATTTGAATCGATTTTCACAATGGTTTTGCGCTAGCATTGCTCATACGATTGGATTACCAAATCGTCTATCTGATTACTGGATCGATCTCTTCGGATGTAATTACAACAGTACGTTGTATTTCGAGAACTACTTACTTCAGCAGATTGATACGCCGTTCGTGTTAGCTCTCGACAAGGTTGATATTGTATTTGAACATAGTGCGATCGCAACTGATTTTTGCGCACTCTTGCGAGGTTGGAATCAGCGTGCAATTCAGGGAGACGAAATTGGCGCGATTTGGAAAAAGCTAAGACTAATCATCGTGCATTCGACCGAAGTGTATGGCAATTTAGATATCAATCATTCCCCGATTGGTGGAGTTGGGTTAATTATAAAACTCCCCGAATTTAATCGAGAGCAAGTGCAAGAACTAATCCAGCGATCGCAGCTAGATTGGCGAGTCGATCGCTTAATGGATCTCGTCGGCGGACATCCGTTTCTGATTCAACATGCAATCCGACAAAATATAAACTTAGACGAACTACTTACACAAGCCGCAACAGAATCAGGAATCTACAGTAATCACTTACGTCGTCACTGGATGCAGTTACAACAAAGACAAGACATTGCGATCGCATTTCAACAAGTCATTGCTTCAAACGAGCCAGTTTCACTCGATCCCCTAAAAGCGTTCAAGCTTGAAAGCATGGGACTAATTCATCTTCAGGGGAATACCGCTATTCCACGTTGTGAACTCTATCGGCAATATTTTAGCGATCGCCTATAACAAAATCGATCAAAAACACAGCAGCGTCCTTCGATGCTTGAAGAACGCTGCTATCTTGTTATAAATACCCTGGCAGTTAGCTATTTTGACAGGAGGCTACCCTCCAACTAT
>JALOOO010000306.1 GCA_025454375.1 Leptolyngbya sp. Prado105
CATTCCGCCCGCGCGTGAACGGCGGGCTAACAGAAATAACCCCACTCAAGTGGGCTGAAGACTCTTCTGAGTGTGCTTTAGCACAGTTGCCTCAACTAGTCCGCCGTTCACGTGCGGGCGGGACAATCCCGAAGAGATGTGTCAGTCAATCAGCTTCAAAACCTAACGATAGTTTCTTCACTTCATCAAGAGGTAGACGGGTTACAAAGCTCTTCTTCTTGGGAGATAAATATAACCTTAGAAACCACCATGCTACTTTTTCAACATTTAGACCAAAATATGAGACGACATCTTTATACTTGACTTCTAAGGTACAGGTTGTTGAACGCGCTTATAATAGCCTTGACTTTCTCAAATGCTTCGAGTTCCTCGGCGGTTGTCTTTACCCTATCATCTTCTGGGCTTTGTTCTAGCTCATCCTGGATCTCTTCAACTTCTTCCATCAGTTGAGTGGGAGAGGAAATTTCGTTAGTTCATTAATACTTGGATGTTGACTGCTTCATTAATGAAAATCCGTCCCAAGAAGTTATTCGATCGAGTTCGTGATGTCATTTAGCTCAAGCGTTAAATCGTAGAGGTAAAGAAGTTCAAAGTTCACTCGATGAATTAGATCAATAGCGCGATCGCACTTGTGAAAGAGCGAAATTTGGGAGTATCTTTTGCGATCGCGTGAATCACAGACTGAAAAACGGAAACGGTTTGCTGAAAATAGCTTGTGACATAAGTTTTGCTAATTGTTTTAGAGTGTTTTGCTTATGTTTTAGACATTTCTGAGAAAAGTTTTGTTGAAAATAGCGTGTGATTGCTTAAAACTCGTGAGTTTCTACTCCACACGGGATTCAAAACGATTTGTCGAGGCAATCAGCCCTGTCAACTGACCAAGCCAACAGCTTTCAGAGAATTTTCCTTGCCTCATTGCACCCCTGTCGAACCGAATCCACCTTCTCCTCGAATCGTGTCAGACAAACGATCGACTTCTTCAAGCTCTGCTCGAATCACTGGAACAATCACCATTTGAGCAATTTTCATATGTTTAAGCACTCTAAAAGCTTGCTGCCCATGATTGATCAAAATCACGCCAATCTCGCCTCGATAGCCCGCATCAACCGTTCCCGGTGTATTGAGAACTGTGATTGAATGCTTCAGTGCTAAACCGCTTCTCGGACGAACTTGGGCTTCAGTTCCTACCGGAAGCTCGATCGCAATTCCAGTTCCAACCAGTGCCGTCTGCCCCGGTAAAATCTCTTGCTCCTCAAGCGCGAAAAGATCTAGACCTGAATCATCCTCATGCTCATATCTCGGGATCTTTGCGGATTCTACTAGCTTTACGATTTTTACTTTCACACAATGTACGGGTCGTGACCGCTGAGAGGTGAAAAGTATTATTTCACAAAGTGTTGAAATCAGTTGCGTTCAATTGCGATCGCAAAACTTAACGGAGGCAAGAGCGATAAAGATTTGCGGTTTAATTGAACATGAACATTTCGCTTCCCTTACTTCGATGACTCTCCAGAGCAAACCTGCTTGGGCAGGGGATGACTTTCTTTCTCGCTGTGTCAATCTACTGATTCAGACAAAGCCAATTTATGCCGTGATGAAACAGCAAGCAAGACAAGTCTTGATCAAAACGGCTGAACAAAATGGAATTCCCTGGCGCAAGCAGGTCGAAGAATTGATGAATTCTGGCATTCAGCAACAGGCAGCGACGCTCACAAATCAGACCGTGAGCTATCCCAATTACTATCAAGTTCCCTTCCATGCGTATGATCAGGGAAATCTATGTTGGGAAGCTGCTTTTGAAGCAGAACCTGCGACCTACGCAATGGCATTGCGAGTCTGGAAAGATGAACCGCTCACCTGGGAAGCGGCACAGGATCGACTGCGAGGCAGCTTTCATCAAGTCCTCACTCAACAGATTCAAGCACCCGTTAAAGATATTCTCGATATCGGTTGCTCTGTGGGAATCTCAACTTTGGCACTACATCGATTCTATGCGGATCAGAATGCTTCAGTTTGTACAGTTGGGCTAGATTTATCTCCTTACATGCTGACCGTTGCCCAACATCGCGATCGCAACCGCGAAATTAGCCAATGGATTCATGGCAATGCTGAAGCAACCGGACTTCGCGATCGTTCTTTTGATTTAGTCACAATTCAATTCGTGCTGCATGAACTGCCGCGCCAAGCTGCGATCGCGATTTTTCAAGAAGCATTCCGACTGCTGCGATCAGGAGGAAGTTGCGCGATCGTCGATAACAATCCAAAATCTCCTGTGATTCAGAACTTACCGCCCGTGCTATTTACACTGATGAAAAGCACAGAACCCTGGTCAGACGATTACTATACATTCAATGTTGAAGAGGCAATGCAATCTGTCGGATTTGAGCAAATTTCAACCGTAGCGAGCGATCCTCGACATCGAACGATTATAGGACGCAAACCATGAGCTTTCAGAATAAAATCGGAAATCTATCTTTCAGCTAGTCTACGATCGCTCCATATCATGTCTGCCGGCAGAGAAAGCATCCTGTTAGGTTTCTTAACATCAAGGCATGATGAATCCACATGGATCGGAGCGAAACCCATGCTAGCGAATACGATTACATTAGATCGCCTGAGTACCGAAGAACTAAAAGAGAAAATCTTATCGCTGACGAAAGATCGTGATACCGATCCATTGAAAGAGAAGGTCGTGTTTCATAAAGATGTGCTATCTCCTTATTTTGAGGCACTTCAGCAACGCAATCCTTATCCGAACGTTGCCGATCAAGTTCCAATCATCTTAGGGGTTTGGACTCCGGTTTGGTCAACGATTCCGTTTCATGATGCTTTACCCGGTCGCGAGCTTGATAAGTCTTATCAGATTTTCAAAGAGAACGGTTACTATGCCAACATCGCACGCTATGCTCCTGGGCATCAGAGAGGTTGGCTGAACAAGCTTTCTGCTTTCATGGCTGCCTATGATTTGATGGTAATGCAGAAGTTTGAGATTCGAGACGGACAGTGGTTTATTCAAAACGTCGCGATCGATCAAGCCGTCAGACGACGAATCGTGTCTTTAACGATCGAACGAGCAGAATCTTGGTTTGCTGAAGTACTCGACAAGCGAATTGAAGAGTTTGATAGTAAAACAGAATTGCCGAAAGAGTTGAAGTTAGCAAATCTCGATCGCAATACGGTGAAAAAGTTTGAGAAAACCTATCTTGCCACGCCGAAGTTTGAGCATGTCTATATCGACCAAGATTTACGGATTGTGAAAACTCAGCGCGAAGCGAAGCAACGACCGTCTTACACGATCGCGCTTCGCAGAAAATTCGCTGAATGATTTGATCACAAGAAAAAACGTTGAAGTTTTCGCAAATCGAGAGCAAACAGAAAATGTGGGGTTGTGTTTTCGTGCAGCCCTATTTATTTCACTTAGCAATGATACAAATAAATTAACGATCGATCGTTGAGTATAAAGATCATGCGAACTCTAGAACTGCTCTCTGGGCAAACGATTCCAGTTCTCGGAATGGGTACTTGGCAGATGGGCGAAAATCATCGCGATCGCCAAACCGAAATTACTGCTTTACAACATGGGCTAGACCTGGGGCTATCGCTGATCGATACGGCTGAGATGTATGGAGAAGGCGGAGCCGAAGAAGTGATTGCTCAAGCGATCGTTAACCGCCGCCAAGCAGTCTTTCTGGTAAGTAAAGTCTATCCGCATAATGCTTCTAAACGAGGTACGATCGCAGCCTGTGAACGCAGTCTCAAACGCTTAAATACTGACTATCTGGATCTTTATCTCCTGCATTGGCGAGGTTCTGTACCATTAGCAGAAACCTTAGAAGCCTTTCAAACCTTGCAGCAAGCGGGTAAAATTCGCAGCTATGGCGTGAGTAATTTTGATCTTGATGACATGGAAGAAGCGCATCCTTTGAAAGGTGGAAATGAGATCGTTACGAATCAAGTTCTTTACAACCTGACGCGGCGAGGCATCGAACTAAACCTCCTGCCTTGGTGTCATCAGCATCGTATTCCAGTCATGGCGTATTCTCCGATCGAGCAAGGTCGTCTACTCGGTCATCCGCGCCTGCAAACAATTGCCAAGAACCGGAATGTTACTGTCGCGCAAGTTGCAATCTCTTGGTTACTGCATCAAGAGAATGTGATTGTGATTCCAAAATCGAGTCGGATTGAGCATATTGAGCAAAATTATGCAGCCTTGGCGCTAAAACTTAGTGCAGAAGAACTTAAAGATCTAGACACTGCTTTTCCAACGCCAACGCATCCAATTCCCCTACAAATGCTCTAAATTGTTGGATTTGACAACCGGAACACTCGATCGTTTTGCGGATAAAACAAAAAAAGATAGAGAAGTTTTTTCTCTATCTTTTTCCGTTTATGAGTATGAATTGAAATGTGCAATCAGAATTTTTAGAATTTCGGGCTACTCAGACCTAAGCACCCTCTTGCTACACAAAAAATTTCAGCGCGAGTTGCATTCTAACCATCACTCACTCGCTGCTTTTACAGACGTAGTAGAGTCTGGGATGGAATTCGTCGATGAAGCAAAGGCAACCCGGAGAAAAGGTGGAGCCAGAAAAGTTGTCAAAATTACCATAATAATAATCGACACCTCCAGCGGCTTATCCAAAATGCCACTCGCTGAACCGATGCCAGCAAAGACCAGACCCACCTCACCACGAGGAATCATCCCAACCCCGATCGCGACGCGATTGACTCCAGGGAGTCCAAATACTGCCCAGCCCGTCACCAGTTTGCCAATGATTGCCACCCCTACCAAAAAGACAGCAATCAAGAGTCCCGCCCGATTCTCTGGGACTGTCGGGTTCAAAACACCGAGGTCAGCACGCGCTCCCACCGTCACAAAGAAAATGGGTACAAGTAAATCGGCGATGGGTTTGATTAATTCATCCAACTCGTTCCGGGCATCAGTTTCATCAAGCACCAAACCTGCTGCAAAAGCACCCAAAATCGCTTCGAGATGAATCGCATTCCCTAAAAACGCCATAAAGAACGCGAAAATGAATGCCGGAATCACGATATTTCCACGGGTTTTGAGCTTCTCTACGATCGCCACAAAACTTTTGTTAAAAATACCTCCCAGCAAGATTGATCCAATCAAAAATGCTGTAGCACTGACAATCAAGTAAATGACATTGGCAACATCAATTTCACCCGTTTTGGCTAAGCTAGCGACGACCGCCAGAACAATAATGCCGAGGACATCATCAATCACCGCCGCGCCAACAATGATTTGCCCTTCTTTGGACTTGAGTTGACCCAACTCTGACAACACTTTAGAGGTAATCCCGATACTCGTTGCTGTTAACGCAGCCCCCGCAAAAATTGCTGGAATGGCTGCAACATGGAAGAGTATCATTAATCCTGCTGTGCCTGCTGCAAAAGGAGCCGCAACCCCGACACAGGCGACAACCGTGGCTTGAAGTCCCACTTCCTTGAGTTGCCGTAAATCAGATTCTAGTCCAATTTCAAACAGCAGAATAATCACGCCG
>JALOOO010000307.1 GCA_025454375.1 Leptolyngbya sp. Prado105
GCACTTGCGCCTTGCCTGGTGTAATCATCGCTTTGACCGCTTATTTTCGAGCGATAATTTGACGCTTTCTTTGTACTCCCCTAAACGCTAGATGCGCCCTCTACAACATCTAGAGATCGCTTTTGAGCAAAGAGCAGAGAAACGGTTGGGAGGCTTCGGTCATCCGTCTCAACACAACTCTCTTCCTTGGCAAGATTCGCGATCGTGAGATCCAATGTTCTACCTGTAGTGATTTAAGCAGATCCGAGTCAAACTAGCAACACGGGTAACAACCTTAAGATATTTAAATATGAGATTTTGTATGAGATTTGTAGATTTCAAAACCAGGATAAACAAGTCACGATAAAAAGCGAGCAAACCCAAAGTTACTGACTCAGAGTTTGCTTCAGGAGTTGCAAGCCATGGCTTTATCGTCGTACCCAATCCTAAAAGAGCGGTAACGCTCCCAATCGTTATCACTATAGATGCTCTATGTTCAGAAAATTCAGACTCGAAACTCAATTTACCTTACTGCTTACCCTGATTTTCTTAGGTGGAATCCTCCTCAGCGGCATTACTTTATCAGGAGCAATGCAGCACAAAGCCGAAGACGAAATTGCAACGAAAGCTGAACTTCTGACTCAAACAATGAACGCAGTCAGAAGCTATACCAGCGAAAACATTGCCCCTCTGCTTCAAAAAGAGCTACAAACATCACCAGAATTTATCAGTGAGACGGTTCCTGCTTACTCAGCACTCAGGGTGTTTGAGAACTTTCGCGCTCAGCCTGAACATCAGAACTATATCTATCGAGAAGCAACCCTTAATCCCACAAATCCTAGAGATAAAGCGGATGAATTTGAAGCTGATCTCGTACAGCAATTTCGCCAACAGCCCGATCTCAACGAACTCTCTGGCTACCGTAATTTGAATGGGGTCAATCTATTCTTTACAGCCCGCCCCTTAGCCGTCACGAAAACGAGTTGTTTGCAATGCCACAGTACTCCTGATGCTGCTCCTAAGAGTCAGCTTGCTACCTTCGGTTCTAAAAACGGCTTTGGATGGCAGCTTAATGAAATTGTGGCGGCTCAAACGATTTATGTTCCATCTGATCAAATTTTTCAGCAGGGGCAGCAATATCTAGGGCTGACTCTGGGCATTTTTATCGTAATTTTTGCCGCAGTCGTGCTGCTCATTAATCGGTTACTGAAGCGAAGAGTAATTCATCCACTCAATCAACTCACTACGATCGCGCATAGTATTAGAACGGGTACGATGACCACTGAGCAAGTTGGCGAATTCCACTCACCTAATGTGACGCGCATTGCCAAGCGAGCAGACGAACCGGGACAACTCGCACGGGCATTTCAATACATGGCACGGGAAGTTGCTGCGCGTGAACAGAATCTCGCTCAGGCAGTTGAACAACGGACAGCACAACTTGCGAAAAGCATGAAAACCGCCCAACATGCGAAAATTCAAGCTGAAGAAGCTAATGCAACAAAAAGTCAGTTTCTGGCAAATATGAGTCATGAATTACGCACGCCACTGAATGCAATTATTGGCTATAGCGAGATATTAGTCGAAGAAATGACAGACCTGAAAGTGCCGAGCTTGATTCCAGATGTTCAGAAAATTCACGGGGCTGGAAAACATCTCTTGGGGTTAATTAATAATATTCTTGACCTATCGAAAGTCGAAGCAGGCAAGATCGAACTCTATCTAGAAACCTTTGCGATCGCGCCTTTAATCAACGAAGTCACAGACACGATTCGCCCTCTACTGACAAAAAATAACAATACCCTGGTGGTAAACTGCCCCGCTGACATCGGCTCGATGCAAGCAGATATTACTAAACTGCGTCAGAGCTTGTTCAATCTCCTGAGTAACGCTAGCAAGTTTACCGAAAATGGCACAGTGACCTTGACTGTTGCGCGAGAAGAGGCAAGTTGGATTACTTTCGCCGTTAGCGATACGGGCATCGGGATCACACCCAAGCAGCAGGAAAAACTATTTCAGGCGTTTACTCAAGCAGATGTGTCTACAACTCGCAGGTACGGCGGAACCGGGTTGGGACTCGTCATTACCCAGCAATTTTGCAACATCATGGGTGGAGAGATTCAAGTTGAGAGTGAAGCAGGCAGAGGCACAACGTTTACAATTCGATTGCCCGAACAAGTTCAACCCCTTTACTTTGAATCCCGCGATCGACAGCGACAATCATCCGTTACGCTCTCAAACGACAGCACGATTTTGGTGATTGATGACGATCCGACTGTCCATGATCTAATGCAACGGTTTCTTAGTCGAGAAGGATATCGCATCATTGCAGCATTGAGCGGACAGAAAGGATTACAACTCGCCCGCGAACAGTCTCCCAATGTCATCTTGCTCGATGTCAGAATGCCGCATATGAACGGCTGGGAAGTCTTAAGTCAGCTAAAGTCTGACCCCGAACTGGCAAAAATTCCCGTGATTATGGTGACGATCGAGGACGATCAAGCTTTGGGCTCGGCTCTTGGAGCAGTAGATTATTTGCTCAAACCTGTTGACTACGATCGCTTATTAGCTCTGTTGCAACCCCATGGCACTTCCTCTCTTACATCCGTCATGGTAGTAGAGGACAACACTGAAAATCGAGAGATGATCAGTCGTCAACTGATAAAAGCAGGGTGGCGCGTGCTGGAAGCAGAAAATGGACGTAGAGCGATCGACCTTTTGCAAGTTGAGCAACCCGCAGTCATTTTGCTCGATCTGATGATGCCAGAAATGGATGGATTTGAGTTTATTCGAGAACTGCGTCAGCATCCACAATGGCGATCGCTCCCTGTGATTGTTCTAACTGCAAAAGACTTATCGATCGAAGAACGACAATGGCTCGATGGACAGACTCAGCGCATTTGTCAAAAGGGCACAAGCCATCGTCAACTGTTGCTTGATGAGATTCGTAGTTTCATGCCAGTTCAGACTTCCCGAACCGAGTCGCTCTCCCATGGGCAACAACACTAACACAACGATGAACTTCAAAGAGGTGTTCCTCCCATGTCACAAAATACTCAAGTACAGCAGTCCTTACTCGTCTATCTCCGTCACGAACTCTGTACTCCTATCAATGGCATGATCGGATACAGCGAGCTACTCCTAGAAGCATTGCAATCTCAACCCGAGTCAAGCCTGGTTGCCGATGTGCAAAAGATTTATACTTGTAGTCAGCAACTTCTGAAATTAGCCAATATCATTCTAGACCCAGTACAACTAGAAAAGAACCAAATTGTCAGCAACCTCAATGGCTTTGGGACTACGTTGCGTATAGAACTAGTAACGCCATTAAGCACAATTATTGGCTATTGTGAGATGCTGTTGGAGGAAGCTCCTGCTGAGTTGATCCCAGATTTAGACGGTCTCAATACCTCCGCCCAACATTTGCTAAGCTTAGTCAATGATATTGTCTATTTTGCACAACAACAGCTACAACCTGCAAATACACAGATACATCATCCGCCTCAATTTTCCGAAAACTTAGCGACGAGACTGCTAGTTCAGAGTGCGACGACAACGCTTCAGTCTCTGAGTCAGAAGCCTTCTGAGAAGCAGTCTCAGAGCGGTATGATTTTAGTCGTCGATGACAATTTAGCCAATTGCGATCTGCTGGCTCGACAGCTAAAACGGCAAAGCCATGCAGTCACAACTGCCACAAATGCGAAACAAGCGTTACGCCTACTCGAAGCCATTCCCCATGACTTGATTTTGCTAGATGTTGTGATGCCTGGGGTGAGCGGCATTACATTGCTTCGGCAACTCAAGCAGCATGATCGCTTTCAGCACATTCCGGTGATCATGCTCTCAGCCCTGAACGAGACGAAAGGTGCTATCAAATGTATCGAGCTAGGAGCAGAAGACTATGTGCAAAAGCCATTTGATCCAGCCCTGCTGCACGCCAAGATTGGAACTTACTTAGAGAAGAAGCGACTGCAAGACCAAAAGACTCACCACTTGCGACCCGCGATCGAGCAGAGAATTCGCGAAGACAGTCTTCTTCAAGATCCAAATCGATTGAGTCAGCTTGCACTTGCAGCCCTCCCTCCCGAAAAATCTCCTGTCAGCCCTGATGCTGCTTTACAGCGATTGCTCGAAGGCAATCAGCGATTTGTGCAGGGAGCGTGCCAAAACCTACAGCAAGCGCGATCGCGCCTTTTAGAAACCGCAGCGGCACAACATCCGTTTGCCTCGATTTTAGGCTGTGCGGATTCTAGAGTCCCCGCCGAAATCATTTTTGACCAGGGGGTAGGGGATTTATTCGTGATTCGAGTCGCGGGAAATATTGCTAGCCAAACCGCGATCGGGAGTTTGGAATTTGCTACATCAGTCCTGGGAACACAACTCATTGTAGTTGTTGGACATAGCGATTGTGGTGCAGTAGCAGCAGCCATCAAAGGAGAACCAATGCCTGGAAGGATTGGCGGTTTTGTGGAGGATATCAAACCCGTTGTTGCTCGTGTGAAAAATAAAACAGGGGACTTAAAAGCAAATACAGTAATTGCAAATATTCAGTATCAGGCACAGAAGCTCACTGAAAGTTCAAGCATTTTGGCTGACTTGATCCAAGCAGGTCATCTCAAAATTGTCGGAGGTCAGTATGATTTGCGAACTGGAAAATTTACGATCGTCACGCGATGAACAATCGGGAACGGAATGCACTTTAACAATAACGGAACTAAGAAATGGCTAGAATCCTTTTGGTTGAAGATAATGATGTGAATCGAGAGATGCTATCGCGTCGTCTAGAACGCAAAGGATATGAGGTCATTGTTGCGATTAACGGCGCGGAGGGCGTTGCCAAAACCCAATCAGATAAGCCCGACTTAGTCTTGATGGATCTGCACCTACCTATTTTAGACGGTTGGGAAGCAACCCGACAGATTAGAGCAAATCCCGAAACGCGAAACATTGCGATCGTGGCTTTGACCGCAGATGCAAACGCGGGCGAAAACGAAAAAGCCCTTGCAGCAGGGTGCAATGAGTATGAAACGAAGCCAGTCGATTTTGCTCGATTGTTAAACAAAATTGCTAAACTTTTAGCTCCTCCAGCATTACAGCCAGCCGTAGTATTGTCGCCCAAAACATTAAATTTGTCCGCAGACTTATCTCTTCAGCGGCTCTTGCGGGCTCGTTTACGACGAAAGCTTGATTCGCCCATCCACAACATCATCGGTTACAGCGACCTACTATTAGAGGCGCTAAGTGACCCGCAGAATTCGGCTCTATGCAGCGATATTCAGAAGATTCACACGAGTGCTTTACAATTGCTGAGATTGGTGCAGGCGATTCTCAATCCGGTACTAGTGGACATTCAGCAGCAGGATTTCGCGCTCAATCTCTTTGCCCCAGTTCTCCGCCGGGAACTCCTGACCCCGCTTAGTACTATTATTGGCTACTGTGAAATACTATTTGAAGAAGCCGCCGCTGATTTGATCCCAGATCTCGAACAAATCTACACTTCGG
>JALOOO010000085.1 GCA_025454375.1 Leptolyngbya sp. Prado105
CAGCAGCAGAACAAGTTGTCCAGAAAGGTGAACGCTTAAGACATTGGGATCTGCTACTTCAGGAAGCAGCGCGGCGAAATCATCAAAAGCTTAATCCAGATGCTGCACTCAACTAATACTAACCGCTACCGCGTCAGTAATGTTGACTTTGGCTCAAGCAGAACATTATGAAACCTTCCATTGTTCGTCGAATTGCTCAAATTTTGAAATTGCTTCAGAATCCTAGTTCTGATGGCAAAATGGGGCTACGCATAACCCGTCCTGAAGCGTTGAACGCTGATGCTCAGTTGCTCGCTCAGCTTGAAGCAGAAATTACAACTCGGCAGGATTACTATCAAATTTGCGGGAGATGGTGACGATGGCAAACTCGATTCCTCAATCAGTGGCAGTGCGATCGCTGGCATCGCAAACTTGGCAAGAGCTAGATGCCGCCGAAACCCCAGAGCAAGAAGCCGAAATTGTTCAACAGCTTTGGCAACTCCAAGAAAGCGAAGAGGCTGCGATCGATGCTCATGCTGAATTAGCAGATCAGATTGATGCCGAAATCACGGCACTCAAGGCGCGAATGGAGCATCTCGTTAAAATCCATACCGCAGAGATTGAAAGGCTCACCCGCTGGCGCGAACGACTCGATGAGACGATTCTGACGCTCAATTCCGCAGACTTGATGGCGCAAGAAGCGATCGGGCAACATCGACGCATTCGGATCAAGCTGAATCCGCCATCCTGTGAAGTGATTGACTTCGGGCAGGTTCCAGAGGACTACATCACCGTCAAAGAGATTGTGGAACGCAAAGTAGACAAAACGGCAGTTAAAAATGCGTGGAAGCAAGGGATACCAGTACCAGGGACTTTAGTGGAACGTAAGCGCAAAGTGGTCTATGAAATTGCACCCACCAGCTTGGAACAGATGAAAGCTTCGACCTAACGCTGTTTCAACCTGTAGTCGTGATTTTCTGCAACAAGTTCTTTGCATCAGTGAACTGTAGGAGTACAGTAGAACTGTTTTCGTATGCAGGACTCGCATGGCTGTAAATCGTGACAAACCGAATCGTTGGAACGCAGATGTGGCTCAGTCTGTGAATCTGTATAACAATTGGTTCATGACTTTTGCACCACAGGCATTTCATGACACTCGTGTTCAGATCACAGAAGTTGTCGCAGCCGCCCTGCGAACCACGGATAATCTGCAAAACTTACAGCCACAGATCCTGCAACAGAATCCTCAGATCCTCGCAGCGCTGAGAATGTGTACCTGCCCACCGCTGGCACGAGATCGATTAATTGGGTTAGCCGCTGTTTCTAAAAGTCTAGTGGAGCGATTAGAAAAAGGAAGATTGCCTACTCGATTGAATGCCGAGCAATTGAGCAAAGAACTTGGCAAAATCACAACGCTCATTTCAAGATTGGTAGATCGCGATATCTTTACCTGGCTCGCCACCGATCAATCTCCTACAGAAGCTGAACGTTATCGTGCTGCAACGATCATTGCCGATCGCTTGTGCGGGGCATCCACCGATCCGATCGTTCGCAATGCTCAAGAAATGCGGCAACTTCAGGAGATTGCAGTATGGCTAAACGCGCATCACTACCGGGAACTTCCTGCCGGACAGAGAGTGCGATTCACTGAAATGCCACCTGGAACTTACAGTTTTCGGTTAAATGTCCCTGTGAATTTAACAACGGAAGGAGAGAAAACAATCAACATTCCAATTGATGCAGTAATTATGCGGCAGACCGCACAGCCAGGAGATTTTCCGGTGCTGGTAGAGGCAAAATCAGCCGGAGACTTCACCAATGTGAATAAGCGGAAGAAAGAAGAAGCTCAGAAAATGAGACAATTACGCGCCACCTATGGCGAACAGATCGAATTCGTTTTATTCTTGTGTGGCTACTTTGATAGCAGCTACTTGGGCTACGAAGCGGCTGAAGGGATTGATTGGGTTTGGGAGCACCGGATTGATGATTTTACAGACCTCGGATTATAAGCAACTTGACCTCACATCGATCGAGTGCCAGCGAGTGCTAGAGCAGGCTCGGTTGGATACTGCTAAAAGTGCAGCAGAGCGCAATCGGCTAGGGCAATTTGCGACTCCCAATGCACTCGCGATCGCAATTCTCAACTACTCAAAATCTTTGCTCTCTCCTACAGAAAAAGTTCGCTTTCTCGATCCTGCGATCGGCACAGGTTCTTTCTATTCTGCATTACTTCAAACCTTCTCCAGCGAACAGATTGAACATGCGATCGGATACGAAATTGATCCGAATGTGGCTGAGATCGCTCAAAAACTCTGGAAATCCTCTTCTCTTAAAGTTGAATGTTCCGATTTTACAAAAATTGCGACTCCAAAGCACGAGCAGTCCAAAGCAAACCTGCTCATTTGCAATCCGCCCTATGTTCGACATCATCATCTATCTACGACAGAGAAGCAGTTGCTCAGAGAGCTTGCGATCGCGCGGTCTGGAATTCAACTCAGTGGTTTGGCTGGACTGTATTGTTATTTTCTACTAGCCGCACATGAGTGGATGACTGAAGGAGGGTTAGCTTGTTGGTTGATTCCATCTGAGTTCATGGATGTCAACTATGGCAGCCAAATCAAATCATATTTACTCAATAGCGTGAGTTTACTGCGAGTTCATCGCTTTGAACCAGAAGATTTACAGTTTGGTGATGCTTTAGTTTCATCTTCAATCATTTGGTTTCGCAACACTCGACTTCAACAAGATCATGCAGTCGAATTTACATTTAGCGGTAGCATTGACAAGCCTCTTATCACAAAGCTGATTTCAACCAAGACGCTGAGGACTTCAGCAAAATGGACACAGATTACGGTCGCTTCCCAATGTCAAGATGCGCCGCAAGCTAAGTTGTCCGATTTATTTAAGATTAAGCGAGGAGTAGCAACTGGAGCCAATCAGTTCTTCATCCTCACACCTAAGCAGATCGAAGCCTTCGAGATTTCTCAGGAGTTTCTTACCCCAATCCTGCCTAGTTCTCGATATTTACCGAGCGATGAGATCTTGGCAGATGAGCAAGGCAATCCACTTCTTGATCGCAAGCTGTTTCTACTCACCTGTACAGATTCACCAGAGAAACTACAAAGAGAAAGTCCTGCTGTTTGGAAATACCTTCAGAGTGGAGTAGAGGCTGGCGTTGCGGAGGGGTATTTGTGTCGGCATCGATCTCTCTGGTACTTGCAAGAGAATCGACAACCTGCGCCGTTTCTGTGTACTTACATGGGTCGAACAGGTGCGAAGCGAGGTAATCCATTTCGGTTTATTCTGAACCATTCGAGTGCGATCGCGCCCAACGTTTACTTGATGATGTATCCCAAGTCTGACCTTGCGCGTCTTCTCTCTACTCATCCTGAACAGTGCTATTCTATCTGGAATGCACTTAAGTCAATTCCAGTGCAACACTTGATTGCAGAAGGTCGAGTCTATGGCGATGGCTTACACAAATTGGAACCTAAAGAATTAGCAAGTGCATCAGCAGCAGAATTGTTGAGAATTATAGAAACAATCGTTAAGTGAATGACTAGGAAATCGCACTCCGAAACACGCGAATTGCTTCTACTGTATCTGTCTCAGCGATTAGGAGACAACGCTTGAGCAGTTCAATATCGAGATTTTCCAGTCCAGGCAGTTCACTCCGCACAATCTGTTCATAGCCCTCCGCTCGCAGGTGATACAGTGCCAACGTGCCATCTTGCCAAAACCAAACTTCTGGCACACCCAGGGCTAGATATCGCGCTAATTTATCGACCCCTCCGCTGGTGAAGACTACCTCAATTGATAAATCTGGAATTGGTTTCGCCCGTCCTAAACAGTACGACTCATCTGCTTGCACCGCTGCAACGCCTTCACGTTCCTGATCTTTGGACCGAGTGGGCACGAAAAGGATACCTTTCTCTGCCAAAAAGGTCGTCACAAAATACCCAATCATGTGGGCGAAGAGTTCGTGGGCTTCTCCAGGCATGAGAATCTCAATCACTCCCTCATAAAATGACAATTTTGCACCCGGAGAATCCTGCAATCCTTGCCGCACCAGTTTGAAGCCTTCCCAAGTCCCTGGCAAGGTCAGCAGCTGGTCAGTCGTTCGGTCTTGCAGTTGAACCATTGCGATCGCTTTCGGAATTTTCTTGCCCTTATTTTAGCCGAGATTCAGACTCGTCATCGCTCGACAATCGATTGTCGCTTTCGAGAACCCGCATCTCGTTGCTGCATCATTTGCTGGAATTCATCTGCATCCGTTTGACTCAGGGATTGACTCACTGCCCCAGATGCAAAATTGCCCTGACAGACTAATCTGCTGCCATTATCTTCTACGGTGTAGTCGCCAGTGATTGATGCGATCGCAGTCCACCGCTCCCCAATCGGCAACTCCACCGACTCGGCTGGTGACGACAGCAATTGATAAGTTTGCGCGATCGCCGCAGCTAGACGGCGCTGCACTGCATTCTGTTCGTCTGATATCGAAGGCTCTGGTGACAGCACAGGCTGATCACTTACTCGTAATTGCACCATCGATCGC
Source organism: Leptolyngbya sp. Prado105 (assembly GCA_025454375.1). Classification (GTDB taxonomy): domain Bacteria; phylum Cyanobacteriota; class Cyanobacteriia; order Leptolyngbyales; family Leptolyngbyaceae; genus Leptolyngbya. The sequence continues at coordinate 4,535 of JALOOO010000085.1, forward strand.
GTAAAGTCTTCAACCGTTGCCTCAAATCGGGTTCCAATTGGTAGTTTTGCTGTTTCTGGCGCGAAGGTTCCAAGCACACCACCTCCGACAACTTGTAGCACTGGAATCCCATTCATCGCATAGTACTTCGGATGCTCCGGCTCAAGGGCATAGGGAACCACGTCAATCTCAATTCGACCTTGCCAGCGAGAGAAATCTTCATTGGCATAGTCGTTGTGAGTAATGCCGATCACTTTAATTTGGCTCACCTCAACGTTCTGGAGCTGCTCCGTTACTTGCTCGGCCATCAGCGTGTATGCCAGTGATGCTTTTCCAGTATCGCCAACTGAATGCGCCCAAGTAAAATCAGCAGGCGGAACCACTCGTAAATCGTTGGGAATGCGATCGACATCCACCATCTGATGCCCAAACTGTTGTTGCAAGACAGCCGCATTGCGCTCAGATAGCGTCGGCAAGTAAAAATCGACTACGGGTAAAACAGGATTGATGATCGCTTCGTACTCAATGTGACGGGCTTCAAGCATTTGCATCCAAGTCTGCGCCCGATCAAATGGAACACTCAATTCGTGAGCTTCCACTTCATAGGGGCTATTGGGTAAGCTGTACGTGCCTTGGCTAAAAGTAATCGGTAATTTTGCTGCAACGCTCATCGATTGTTTACGAGGGCGATCCAGTTCTGGGCGCGTGTGCTGGGTGTACCAAATCGCTGCGGCAATCGATCGCTGTTCTTCAGGAGTGGAGAACGTCTCGTTGATTTCAGCGCGAAAGGATTCGTTTAGAGTGGCGATCGCTGCCCTAAATCCTTCCGCATCCTCCCCAACCAGTTGTCGAATCTGCGCTGTTGCTTGCTGTGCACGTTCCTTCAGATTCTCTGCCCAATCCAAAGCATCGGTATCGAGTTCAGCACGATCGAACAAATAACGAAAATGCTCGCGAGGCATCGACTGAAGTCGCGTTGTTTCCCAGAGTGGATTGATTTCGGCTGCGATCGCACACACGACCGAAATTTCGGTTGGTCCAGGCGCTTGAGTCGGCAGAGCGAATTGGCGGTACAGTCTTGGATCTTTCTGGAAATCAAAGAACGGCGAAGGATGCTTTTCACACCATTGCTTTGCGTCGTCAAGTAACTGCGGGTCAATCGTTTCGGTGCGCTCTGCACTTTTGGGAGAATCAACCTCGACCTGAAGCGCTGCCATCAATCGATTCAGAAGTTGATGCCGTGATTTCTCAAACTGCCGTTGATTGTGCGGTGAAGCCGATTCTTCTTCTGTTGGCACAGCCGTATGGACTCGTCCGATTAGCATGGCGACTCGTCCGATTCCATTTTGACAAACGGCTGCTGCGACTTTGGGCAAGGTATTGTACACGAACTGCCCCTGTTCAGTTTGGACTTTAGTGTAAGGGACTTTGGGGCGTTTAACGATCGACGGAAAGCGATTTGGCTCTCCGGCTCGAAGCGTCTCCTTAGCAATGTTCGGTATCCACTGCGCCGGAGTTGCAATCAGTTGATCGCCATCAAAATCACATTGATGATATTCAGTCGCATCACTGGGATTGATCCAAACCACACCTTCAGTTTTGCAAAGCGTTGGATCATGAATATTCCGATAAATGCGAATGTTGTCGGAAGAAACGATCGGGTAACGAGTCACAACGACATCGCCTTTTGGTAAGTGAGGCGCACAAATCATTCCGCGAGGCAGTTCTCGTCCGGGTTGTGCCATGCCAGAACTATGCTGGAACCCAGAGTTCACAGCTAACTCACGCCAACGACTTGCCGTTTGTGATTCTAAGAAATCCACCACCTTCGGTGCATACAGCAACAATCCATAGCGATCGTGCCTCAGAATCGAAATCATGCGAGATTCTTGAGGTTCCTGCTCGTCACCTTCTGTATCGCTTTGCTCTTGGTCATAGCGTTGGACAACATATTGAGCAAGCTGCTTTGGGTCACGTTGCTTTTCGGCTAACTCCTGTGCTTTCTTCAAGGTTGGCTTTAGGAAATCAGCGAGTACTGCGGACTTGGAATACCACATCGAGAATTGCCAGGAATTGCTATATCGTGCTACCTCAGCATTTGCACGATTGCCCAGAACGACCTGGGAAAGTTCGTACTCTCCGCACGGCAATGCTTCTAGCTGATCTTTGTGAATGCCTTTGATTGAGGATCGATCCAATACGAAATCAACATTGCTTGGTAACGTCGGATCGACCAAAACCGTTCCCTTTGCTAAAAAGCTGAAGCCTAAATCAGATGATGCTGTGTGCGCCATGCGGAATTGGAAAGGGCGATCTGGTGTAGTTCCATCGAAGGCTAGCGATCGCATTAACTGAGGAGAGATTCTGCCGTGACAATCGTGCGTTTTGTAAGCCGCAAATTCAGGATCGGTGTAATCGACTAACTTCAGTTTTAGCGTTTCGATTGTCGTAGTGCCTTTGTAGCAATCGCTAACCAATAACGAGCCATAACGACATGCTGCATCTCGTTCCGTCGCAAAGAATTGGGTTATTTGTTCAGCAAGGGTGGGGTCAGCAAAGTAGAAATTGCGATCTGAACTAAATGTCAGTTTACGAATCATCCCATCCTCGAATCGAGCCGCTTTGAGATTGTCTGCATTCAAGGAAGCACGATCCAGTTTAACCAGCGCCAATGATTTGAGATCTTGAGGCGAGAAAAGCTGCTCTAGTAAGGTATGACGCAAAATTTGAGGCTCCAGCCATTGACGCTCACCTAATTGCGTCACATAGCACACAGGAACCGATAATCCACCCCCTTCTAGCTGTTTTGTCTCCATCTGTTATAACTCCGGGAGACGTTGGCGGTTAAGCTGTCGTTGCTGTTGAGGTCGAATCGGCTCAGGCTGTTCAAGCGCTTCGGGAGCCAAATCCTGGGCCAAAGATTCCATTTCTGCGGATGGAATGGAACAGTGATTAATTTGAGGTGACTTGTTTTCAGACAACACTGCCGCAAAGACTAGCTCTCTACTCCTCGCGCTATGACCAATCATGGATTGTGTGCCATCGGCTTGGCGCTCTGTTACATCAAACTCATACTTCGGTTCTCCTTCCCCGTCTGTCCAAGCAAATGTGATGGCGCGATCACCAAACTGAACTTGTTGCTGAAAACTTTCGATCATCCGCAGTGCGATCGTATGATCAACAGTCGGTTGCTCGTCCACAAGCGCATCCAGTACGTCTAATCCTGAATTTTGTTCCTTTTGGAATGCCGCTATCACTTCGGATTGCTCTGTAACCTGCTGCTCTAACCGTGTCATCATGGCTTCGAGTTGATCTAAGCGTTGTGAAAGCTGTTGCAAGTATTCTTCAATCTGATTCAGTTGCTCGTCGATCTCAGTTTGTCGATCCAGCTTGAGCGGTTGCAATGTTGAGAGCGATGAATCGAGCGTTTTAGATAGCTTGTTGGTCTGACGAGTGAGGACATTCGCTGCTTCTGTGAATGGTTCAGCAATTTCAGGCAGGTTTGCGGGTGCTTCAGGAGGTTCAGTCGCGACTTCTAATTCCTCAGCCCGATCGAACAACTGATCCAACCGATTTGCTTGTTGAGTCGCAAAATGGGCAACCCGCTTGAGGCGCGATCGATATCTCTGATCCGGATTATCCAACGTTTTCATCAAAGCAAAGGCGACCGCCGCCGCACTTGTTGCAAACTGACTCGTTCCTCCTGCTAAATTGATGCCATCAATGCCAGCGCTATTACTTCTTGCCAATTCTTGACTCGCATAATTAGCAGTATCTAATACATTTGCAGTGACAGAATCAGGCGATCTCATTCTTGGTTGAACCGTGGAACCTCGTTGAGAACGAGATTGATCGGCAGTTTGAGTCCGTTGGGGAGTAATCGCTTCATCAATCAATCCCACTGAACTTAAAGTGTCATCGATCCCCGATAGCTCATCATCCTCTAAACCAATATCTTCATCTAACGTAGCTGCTTGCTCTAAACCCAACACAGCAGAGAGGGAAGAGGGCGTGAAATAGTGATCCTCCACAGGTAAATTAATTCCAGCGGCTTTGAGGTTTTTCACTGATAAGAGCCGCTGGTGCGCTCATCGGGATATTGCTGCAAGTAGAACCGGAAACCGCACACTTCGCCATCCCGCTCACACAGTTCCATCCCGATCGGGGCTTTTCCGGTCGCCTGCGAAAACTGCTCAACGTGCGTTTTCACCTCTTCCCACGACGACAACTCACCGACCGGAGCGGCAGAGAGCGCTTTTGCCAGCGTATTGTAAACGTGCTTCAATCGCGCTGGATCGGTGAGATGAGCATAGGCATTGCGAGTTCGGCTTTTTCGCGTAGTGGCAACCATGAGTCCTCCTACATCCGGCGAATGACGAGGGACGTAACTGCACCCGTGAGATTAGAGAGTCCGTTAAACACTGCACCTCCTGAATTGTTCAAGGCGTTATAGAGCGCAATTCCACCACCACCGGAAACGAACGTAACCAAGACAGGCGCAAAGATAGCAATGAAAACAGGGAAAGCCAGGTCTGAGATGGCTTGTGCCTCCGCGATCACTAAAATTGACGCGACTAGCCCAACGAGCAGATTCCAACCGAGTTGCATCCCAAACAAGGACATAAAGCCAATGCCCCATGCCCAGATCGGTTTACTGCCGAGTGGAAGGACACTCAATGCCATTGCGATCGGAGCAAATAGAGCCGTGAGTAGCAATGCAGCTTCCAGCGCATTCAGAAACACCCAAGTCAGTGCCCAAAGGAGTGTTTCAACCAGCTTGAGCAAGGGAACCGTAATAAATTCAGCGACATTGATGCCCTCGCCTCCGTTCAGAATGGCTTGAGCAAATCTCTGTAGCGAATTCAGTGTTCCTTGATTCGCCTGTTCTGCTGCACTCACAATCCGCTCTACCGCCTCTCGCTTCGCCGGATCATTCCAGCAGGCAATCAGTGCATCTCCGGTTTTATCTCGACATTCCAAGTAAATGGCTTCAATTTGGGTTCGACCTGCCTGTGACAGCGCTACATTAGAAATCGCTTGATTGAACGTCAATCCGCCTACTTGAATCTCTAGCACTTCACGAATCTGTACGGTCGCTACTTGACGCATCAGAAGAACGGTGTTTGCCAGTAGCTGACCGTTTCCAGATAAGAAAAACATGACGACTAGCGGATACACAAACATCGTGACCAGATCTGACCAAGATTGACGAGCGAGAATTTCCTTGCCTTCTTTGAGTGCTAGAAAGAGAATCGACACTGCACCCAAGATCAAAGCAAATCGGACTAGTGCCAGCCACAACCCAACTTCTCCAGATGCCGCACTGGTTCTAAAAATCGTTTGCCACGCCTGATCCCAAGCACCAGAAGTGGCACGACTCAGTTCCAGCGTATTGATGATTGTATTTTCGGCAGTTCCAGCTTGATTACTGCCGGGGAGTTGTGCAAGTAGAGCAATCGTTAGCATCACACCTCGACTCTTACTCCCCTAAAGTAGAACTTAATGGAGGATTCGATTCTGCGCGAGAACGACGCTGTGAGGTTATTTCGGCGGTTAGAGATTTGCTACCTGGAAGATTGAGCCACGCGATTCCTTGTGTCACGGATCTTGCTGTTGCTTTTTCCGTTCTGCGATCGCTCACATTCCGCCCTAATGTTAACTCTGCAATCTGCGACTGCAACAACAGAACATAAGCGCGATCGATCCGCGATTGTTCAGCCTCATCAAACAAAGCCGCATCAACCTCAGCTTGCTGTCCCAACTGAGCCGAGACATTTTGAAGAATCTGCTGAGTCACATCCAAACTTTGGGATTCATCTGCGAGAAACCGATTAGATTGAACGGCTTGGCTGACTCCATCTCGTTTTTGCTGACCTCGGATTTGAGCCTGTTCACTCAGTGTTGAGCCATAAGCTGTGCCCCGGCTTGCATTCCATTCTGAGGTGCGAGACAACTCACTTCTGATGCTGAAGCTCGGTTCATTGCTTCGGTTTTCCAGAGCGGCTGCGAGTTGTGTCGGTGGTGCTTGGTCTTGATTGCCTTGAGTAATATTGGCAGTGAGTTGGGCTAGATCGGGAATGCCGAGGGATGCGATCGCAGAATCTAGCAATTGGTCGATCGTGCCTTGTTCAACTCCAAAGAACTTGGCAATGTTTAACCAACGATTCGGAATCTGGCTACTGATATTGAAGCGATTTTGGAGCGAACCTGCAAAGCCATCAGTACTGATGGGTAGTCCACTCGCATCGGTTAATTGAGCATTCGCACGTTGAATTTGAATCATGCTAAATGCTGCTGCAATCAGAACTGTGATGAGCAATTTTCGATTGAATGAACGCATTTTGATCTCCTTCAAATTTGAGTAAAACCGTTTCCTTCCTTCAGAGCACCAACATAGATAGGGGTGAAAGCTGCTAAACCTCGAATTCTGCCGCTTTCTGTGATAGGGAATTGAGTGAGGGCGCGATCGCGGGCTGCCCGTTCGTCTTCTCCACTTGCCACCGTTGCCAATAGCATCTCTGCGGGGTAGTAGCGGCTATCCCAAAATCGTCCACTCCGCTCGATTAACCAGCAAGAATACAAACTCGATCGGCGCGGTAGATACGCTTCTGAAGCATTGCGAACAATCGTTTCGAGCGGATAGCCAAGATATTGTTGAAACGAGGCACATGCGCTCTGGACTAACCTTCCAGTAATGCGGTAGGTCAAGTTTTGTAGAATCATTGCTCCAGCAGAACAGGTTGCGATCGTATCCGGGTCTTGCGACGACAGCAGAATCGAAATTCCATCTTTTCGAGCCGTCGCACAAAGTTCACCGACCACCTTGGCAAACCCGTCTTTCTTCAGCAGTGTCGATAACTCATCGCCGACAAATAAGCTTTTTGGATGCGACAGCGCATTGCGAATACAAGCGCCATGCGCCACGATCGACAACGCGAGAGAATCAAAATCATTCGTCAGTCCCGTCAATGCGAAAAACTTCATGAACGGTTCTGGAGACACATTGCTGGGTCGCCCAATTGCATCGCCTAGAGGAGAAACCAGAATTGCCTGAAGTCGGGCACGAATTTGATTAATCGCTTGAGCATCGATCGCTTCAAAAGAGTTTAGATTTAGCCGCTCTTTCGAGACGAATCGTAGGAAATCATGCAGCGTTGGCATCTGCTGCCATTCCGAAGACTGCCAACCGAATTGGAATGCTAGATTGTACCGCTCGATAATATCAGTATCTTCGAGAAATCCATCCAGGGCTTGTAGCAGCAAATCATCGACCCGTTGAGCGAGGTGAGGCTGATGCAGCTTACCCATGACGATCGTATTGAGCGCTTGCCGCACAAACTCTCGCCAAGATTTGAGTCGAGAATCAAATTCGTCACCTCGAAACGCTCGTAGGTCTGGAGGTTGCAATAAGTTATCGTGAGCGCTGCGGATGTCGATATACGCACCTCGCTCAGATCCTAATGCTTCTACCAAGGTCTTGAATGTCGATTCTCCTGCCGCAGTTGGCATATCCATTCCAACGATTGGGATGTTGCAGAGCAAAGCTCGAAAGATGAATTGGGATAACAAAACCGATTTTCCTGATCCGCTTTGTCCGGTTAGCAAAGCATGAACCGTTTGACTCTCAAACAGATCAATATAAATCGGCTTGCCGCCTGCTGTGATGAACTCGATACCTTGCGAGTCTAAATCGCGTGGCACGGTGAGCGGTAGTACTCCAGCTACAGTTTCGTTATCGAGCGTTAGTCGTCGATCTTCCGTATCCAGCAGTCCGTTGAACTCTAGAAGACGTTGGAGCGTAATCGGCAGTGTTTGTAGCCACAGTTGCCAGCAGACATGGCGCGATCGCACCACATTCGCTGATCCAAAACTATGCGCCAATCGTTCGCAAGCCTGATCAAGTTCATCCGTTGTATTGCGCCAGACAGTGAACACAACCGCGACATGGAGTGCGATCGCGCCTTGGTAAAGCTTACGTTGAGCCTCAAAACTCTCTTCCGCTTTAACCTCTGCCCCAATATCTCGCCCTTGTCCCTGTGTGAGTGCGCGAGTCGATGCAGTACGAGATTGACGTGCAGTTCTGGCTAAGTTGTCATTGATTAGAAATCGGGACGCAGGCACAATCTCAACCCAAACTTCGGTATCACGAACATAAGGCTGAGACATTGCTTTCCATATCGCTGCGAGTTGCGTCCGCGTATTGAGCCATCCTTCTACAGCATCTTGCATCACCAATAGCCCACCAACGCGACGATTCACCCAAACACATTCGCGGTTTTGACGGTGTTCAGGGCAGGCAGATTGTCCTTGAGAGCCTTGAATCAGAATCGTGGTGGAATGTCGTTCTGAGTGAGTAATTTCGACAAATTCTGTTCCTGAAAGTGCAGGTTGCCAAACTAACAATTGAGGAATGGGCGGTGCAATCATGCGATTGAATTGCTGCCAAAGCCAGTTCCACAGTGCCTCAGCATTAAGCGGCGTAATTTCTAGTCCAGCTTTGGTGTTCAGTAACCTTTCCCAGTTCAGGAAAGCATCATGCCCATCATCCATCAGCTTGTGCAAGAACTGCTGCGATTGCTCGTGCTTCCCACCTCGCATGGCATCTAGAAGATTTGTCATACGTTGCGAGAGCTTACTAATCCAATCACTCCATCGGGCTTGACCAGTAGCATTGATTGTATATGTGCAAAAGATCAGCGAAGTCCACTGCCGTCGAGTTCCTTCGTGGGTGAGTTGTTGAATCCGCTTTTGCTCGGAGCGTCCAAGCACGATCGCTAAAGGAACAGTCGTTCTGCTAATCAATTGCTCTAAAGTGTGCTGGCGCTGAGTATCATCGGCAAAGCAACTAAAGTAAAACCGGAGCGATTCTCCGATCGCGCATTCTTTCATTGCTTCTTCGAGTTGAGATGCGATCGCCATGACTTCTTCTCGCGTCAGTTCAGGATGCAAGCCTTGAAGCCTAAAGCCAAACACCAATTGCCACAGATTACCTCGATTCAGTAAATACGCACCAATATCGCGGTTATCTTTTAGCAATCGCACCATACAGCACAAATCTAAGCAGTTCTCAAATGGATAGAACTGCTGTTTTTGATTGCTTTGAGAGGGAATTGTCGTTGATTTGAGCTTATTTTTCATTTCCTTGCTGAGCGTTTATTTCGGCAGCGAGCAGGTCGATGGAGCAAAGGGAGATAACGAACATAGCCCGTCATCCAATCGTGACCAGGGGGCGACTTAAAGCGATCGAGAAAGTGGTAAGCGCGTTTTCCAGTCAAGAGCCACCAGGTCGAGATTAGCCAAAGTGACATCGCAAAAAAGACTGCTAAACCCAAATTGAACAATTCCATCGTGACGAGCCAGGACGCAATCAGAATGCTAATCCAAGGCAAGATCTGATTGGCAGGAATCGGTCCAATACTCGGAATTTTGCCCAGAGCTTTGTTGACCTTGATAAACGTCTTGTCTGGATCTCTCATACAGTTAGCTTTCCGGGACGAAGATGGCAGTGATTACGTCCAGCCCCAGAACAATGCCAAAAGCTAATCCCACTTGGGTTGCGATCGGTCGCCAGTCATTTCCTTGTTGCGCTTGGTTATAGGCAAACAGAGCAGCAGCGGCAACCAAGAGAAGAAATACAGCCCGAATCACGTTGAATACAAGCGCGATCGCTTCCTCTGAAATTCCTTCTCCGCCGCCTGCACTGTCAGAAGCAAGTTGCGTGATGAATTCTTCCATACCAGAGAGAAAGATCGCGTGAGCAGGCATCATTGTGCTGACGAGAAGCGCGATCGCACCAAACACGACCAGCAAACTGCGGGAGTAGGTTTTCCATCGCCAGCCTTTACGGTAAGGCAAGCGATTGTATGCCTCTCCAATCATTCCCGCAACGATCGGGTTTTCCAGCGCCAGCCTTTACGGTAAGGCAAGCGATCGCAAATCCAACGAAACGAGCAAATGAGCAGGAGCATGATCGCAAACCATGCCATCAAAATCGGAGCCTTCCAGAGAAAGTAGCCTAACATCGCCGTCCAAGTGGTCAGCCACGGATAATCCTGCGCCGTAAAACTGTAAACAGCGGTTCTAGAAGAGTGAGAACGAATCGGATACATAAATCAACCAGCGATACTGCTGGCTTATCTTGCACAGCAACTTAGAGTAATCGCCCCTGCTATTTGTCCAAAATTCCAGAACGTTGGAGGAACTCATGTTGAAGCGGCCAGGGAGGGTAAAACTTATGGTTACGATCGCTGCACTCCTCCCATCTAGCAGAGGACAAACGGCAGAGGACAACCAAACCAGAGAGACTGGAAAATATGCCTGAACCGTACTATGTCTGGCTATGAGGCAAATTCGACGATTTCAGCCGCCGAGCCTGCTATCCGAAAGCAAGAATCTACTTCCACTTTGCTTTGCTGCATTGAGCTTCTTTGTAGGGATTCAAACGCTATTAATTCTATTTCTAAGTTGGCGCGTCAATACACTGGCAGAACGCAAGATAACCTTTGTGCAATTGGTCGATGGTCGTGCAGTTGCGATGCGTGAGGAGGCTGGAACCTACCGCACTGCTGAAACGATTAAGAATGTAGTGCGGCAATGGGCAACTCTTACTTGGAGTTGGGAAAGCAAGCTGCCTGGAACCAATCAGTCCGACAGGGGGCAGAAAGTTGACAATCAAAAGCTAACAACAACCGCTTATCTCGCTTCTTTTTTGCTGAGTGGCAAACAGAAACCTGAAGGCTCTAGCTTTCGGGAAGAATCGAGGCGAATGATTTCAGAGTTAACGCCTGCGGGGGTCTTTAGTGGCAATGTACGATCAACAATTCTCATTCGCCACGTCTCAGAACCGAGAACGATCGCGCTTGGCAAATATGAAGTAGATCTGATCGCTACCCGTAATGTGGTTGAGCAATCCGGACAAATCGAAGAAATTCCGTTTAATCGCACCTTTACGCTAGAAGCGGTAGACATTCCGCGATCGCCGCTTGGCAAAACCGCAACGGAAGTTGAGCGCGTCATTTACAGCATTCGAGAAGCCGGACTCGAAATTACCGATATCAAGCCTTTTAACCCCAATTAGCCTATGTCTTCTCTCCAAAATAAAATTCGAGTCATTTCTACGCCGGAAACCGCCTCTGATTCAATTGATGCGACAGAAGCGGCTCAATTGGTCGGCTACAACCCGAACGAAACCGAGAAGCTGATTGACGATCAATACAAACTGATTCAGGAAAACGAAGGTGGGGATACTCGTCCCAGTTATGAGCATCCGATCATTCGCTTTGCCAGTGTTGCCTTGCCTCTGGGGGCATTGGGCGGCGGTGCGTTAGGCATCTGGTTCCTTCTCTTTGCGCCTAAAAATAATCCGGCAGCAGAACCTGTGACTTCAGCTACACCAACCCCCAGTCTCGTTCCCAACGCGGAGGGAAGACTGAAAAGCCAACTCGCGTTTCAAGATCAGCAGACTTCTCTAGAGAAGGCAAAATCTACGACGCAAACGAAACCCAAGAAGTCACCCGCGAAACCGTCAACTCAAAAAGCGACTGAACCAAACCGATCTCCTCCGGTTCGACGCATTGCAAGCACTGAACCAGAGCCACCACGCAGAGTTTATTCTGTTTCGGCTCCAACTCCGGTAGTGACTCGCACGGTCGCACCAACTCAAGCCGTTAAACCGCCTGAAGCACCTAATCCCTACACTCAGTGGAATACGCTAGCAAAACTAGGGCAGCAGCAAGCGGAGAAGACTACAGATTCAACTACGCCCCAACGAACAGAGATCGCTCCTAATTCAATAATTCCAACTGTTCGAGTCGGCATGGAAGGAGAAACTAAAGCTGCACTAGAATTACCAGAAATTGTTGTCAACCCAATGACCACAGGAAATACAGTTCAAACTGATGCCACAAGATCCAGATCAATCCCTTCTGAAGTAGCATCTCCAAATTCAGTTAGGCAACCAGAATTTTCACCTTCCGATTTATCCAATCCGCCGATGCAAATTGCGATCGGAACTACAATTCCGGCAAAAGTTGTTGTTCCCGCAATTGCCACTGAGAGTAACCGAGAGCGTGCTTTAGTTGAGATTACAGAAGACGTACCTGCGATCGACAATCGAATCGCGTTACCTAAAGGGACGCTCATTGCAACTGAAATCGTCAAAGTTGATCCGCAGACGCATCTCGTTCATCAAAATGCAGTTGCAATCGTCTACAGAAATCGTCTCGGAAACATCCAACAGCAGCAACTGCCAGCAGGGAGTTTAGCGATACGTGGCAGAGATGGCACACCTTTAATCGCTCAAGCAAGCCAGAAATCAGAGGATCATACAGGACGAGATCTTCTAATCGCAACATTGAGCGGTGTCGCCAAAGCTAGCGAGGTGATCAATCTCCCTCAAGCAGAGAACGTAATCAGCAGCGATAGTTTTGGTAACACGCAAATTTCACGCCGCACGAATCGTCAGCCCGATCTGTTGGCAGCAGCGATCGAAGGTGTGCTGGGAACGACAGTCGATCTCCTAAAGCAACGAGCCGAGCAGCCCCCAACAGCCCGTCAAGCACCAATACTTACGATTCCAAAAGATCAACCTGTCTCACTTGTCTTCACATCCTTATTTGAAATCCAACGCTAATCCATGAAACCGCTTTCAGTGTTATTAACGCTCAGCATTGTGCTGCTGTCTCCCGGTTTTGCTCAAGCTCATCCTCGCCCGATCAGAACAGTTGCGCCAATATCTCGCGCGATCGCAATCAAAGTTTGGGCTGGACGAATCACAGCGATCGACTTCAGCCGCACAAATCAGAAAATCACCAGCGTTGTCCTCGCCGATCCATCCAGGCTGGTCTATACGCTGGATACTCCCATTACATCGGGTCAAGCTTCAACGCTTTTTCTACGGCAAATTGAACCGCTGAAGTTTCCAGGTGTCACGTCTTCAAAGCAAACCAATCTACTGATCAAAACGATCGATCCACAGGGCAAGCCGCAGCTTCATTCGTTTGAGATTGCTATTGCTACCGGAACGCCAGAATACAGCATTGTCGAAGCTTCTCGAACAGTACCACAGGGATGGATTCATCGCCGTTAACAATATCAGTCAATGAACATCATGACTCAAGCTTCTAACTATGCAAATCGGCGAGGACGCTACCCCGCTTTTTCCCGCCCAACGACGAGTCTAGATTTATTTCCGGATGGTTCAACAGATCGACTTGCTTCTAACCGCCTCATTTGGGAAAGTTGCAACATCTTAACGCAAGGCGAAGATTTGGGCTGGCTTCAGAATGATCAAGATTTACCGCACTACAAAAGCCTTGTAGCGAAAGGAAAAGGCTACATTTCATTCTGGCTTACAGAAGATCTTCACACTGACCACCCTGCGATCTTGGAAAGTGAAGCGGCGTTGGCACTGATTGAGCAGTTCGATATTCGTGCAGCTTGTCTACATCTGATCTATGCAGCGCACGCCACTCAACTCGAACGCCCGTGGGAGCAATCCTTCGTCCTCAGTGATGTGCAACTCGAACACTACTTGGGGCTGAATCGCAATAAAAAGCTGAACAAGCAACAGAAGTTAGAGCAAATGTTGGAGTGGGCAAAGCAACCTTGCCGACTGTTGGTTTACATCTCCTATCCCTCTCAGGGTAAAGTGCCGATGTTCTCAGTCAGTCGAACTTGGCTTTGGGAGATTGCTGAACCGATCCTGCACTATCAAAACTGCTTCACCGATGCTCAAGGCAAGCCGATTGGCAGCAAAAAATTAGTGGGATTTACACTGAAAGTCCGATGTGGGCATTGGGCAGAGTACTTCTTGAATGAAGAGCGACAATGTAATGAGTTGGGTTACTACGAATGCGGCATTTTGTCGAAACAGATCTTGCATGACTTGATGGGGATGTGGCATCACCAGGAGGGAGCCGCTCGATTGATCACCTGGCTACTCTTCAAAACGAGGGTGAATCGGATTAGCCCAATCACGGTCGAGACTTTGATGAAAGTTGCTTTTGGAGAAGCAGACCTACAAGCGGCTCGAACGGATTCGCAAGAACGAAAAACCATTGTGCGGAAGTGGATTTGTGTTTTACGATCGCTCCTCACCAAAGGTTGGCAGATTACCCCTGATGCGAAGACTTACCCAATGCAGTATTGGGTTGAGACACCAACGATAAAAGAATTAGAACAGATTCCAGATGATCCAGAAGACGCGATCGCATTTTGGACAGACGATGCAAACGCACCGAAGGACAAACAGTTAACGCACACCAAGCGACGAGTTCGCGGCAGCTTTGAGCCTTTACTGACGGGGCGGCTCTGGATTAATCCCCCTGGCAACATTATGCACAAACTTGACCCCGCTCCAAAAGTCGATCGAATATCTAGGTCTAAATCAAGGAAAGCTGCTGACTCACCCAAGACAGCAACTTCCCAAATAATTCAGTCTGGGCATCAGTTGAAGCAATTCAGAATTGCAAAAGGGTGGAGTCAGGCTGAGCTAGCAGAGCAACTCGATCGCAGCGTTAGTTGGGTCAAGATGGTAGAAAGTGGTAAACGGCAAATGCAATCGATCGATCAGAGGAAACTTTTGAATAAAGAGGAATAACAGAATGAGAAATGCAGCCTTCGTAGAAATAGAGTATATCTGTCTCCCGTCAACTACATTGGCTCAGTTAAAGCATCAATTTTCTTCTCCTTTTTGCTACAAAATTGAACTTCAAATCAATGGAGTAGGATCTCATCAGAATTGAGAGTAAAGATCAGCGAGCTTC
>JALOOO010000308.1 GCA_025454375.1 Leptolyngbya sp. Prado105
AAATGCTCGTCGCCCTAGCAATGGTTCTCCAACCCTTGAGCAAATTATTCGCACTGCCTATGACAAGGGCTTTTCAGACGTTCACATTGGGGTGGGAGAAGTCCCCCGCTTCCGTAACCGAGGCGAGATTGATACGACAGATTGGCCCGAAACGGACAAATCAACCTTCATGAGTTGGCTCGGTGAAGTTTTAAGTGAAGCGGAAATCAGTCAGTTTGAAGAGACGCTTGATTTTGATGGGGCAACCCAGTATGACTTTGCACGGGTTCGGATCAATGTTTTCGATTCACTTCATGGACCCGCAATGGTTCTTCGTCTGATTCCATTAAAGATTTTGACGATGGAGCAGTTAAACCTACCTGCGGTGTTTAAAGATGTCTGCCACTACCACAAGGGTCTAATCTTGATTACAGGTCCAACCGGATCAGGAAAATCGACCACAATGGCAGCGATGATCGATTACATCAATAAGGAAATGCCGAAGAACATTATTACGATCGAAGATCCGATCGAATTTGTTCACAAAAGCCAAAAATCCTTGATCAAGCACCGCGAAGTTGGCATTAACACTCGCAAGTTTGATAATGCTCTAAAAGCTGCACTGCGGGAAGATCCAGACATTATCCTAGTCGGTGAAATGCGGGACAAAGAAACTGTCAATACGGCTCTAAAAGCGGCTCAAACGGGTCACTTGGTCATGGGAACCCTGCACACGAACAGCGCGGTTAAAACGATCGAGCGGGTTCTCAGCCTGTATCAACCGAACGAACAGCCGACGATGCGGGTTGCTCTGGCGGAATCGCTGGTCGCGGTCATTGCTCAAGGCTTGTGTCGGACGACTGACGGAAAACGGGCTGCATTTCACGACATTCTGATCAATACAGATGCAATTCGAGATTACATCCGTAAGGGTGAACTTGATGAAATCGAAGCGATCATTCCTCGGTGTGGATTTGACGGGATGTGTACGATGAACCAGTCCTTGTACAAACTGTACGAGAACGGTCAAATTACCGAAGAAGTCGCTCTTGAGATGTCGCCAAAGCAAAACGAAATGGCGCAAATGCTGCGCGGTCGCGTGTAGGTTTTCGATCTCAACCTCAAGCAGATCCTCAGGTTTATCATCTGAGGATTTTTTTATTTGGCTTTTGAGTCCAGGCTACAATCCGAGGATAGTCTGTGCTGATTTCACGCGATGAAATTCCTGACTGACTACACGATCGTCGTTCGCCCCGATGATAATGGCACTTTCGTTGCTTACGTGCCTGCAATCAAAGGCTGCCATGCTCTGGGAGAAACCCCTGAAGAAGCTCAAAGTGAACTACAAAACGTGTTTGAGATGATTGCTGAAGAAGAGGTCAAAAACGAAAAGAGGTGAGATCTCACCCCTTCTCACATGATTAAAAATTATTTCAATTAAACTTGACCACCAGCCGCTTGCAATCGAGCACGAGCGCGCTTTAAGGCTTGAGTCGCTTTCAGTTGGTCTTCTTTAGAACCGCTTTCAGCCTGAGCAAATTTTGTTTCTGCTTCTGCATAAGCCGTTTGAGCCACAGATCGATATCTTCACCACGGTCTGCGCCATGATCGCACTTGATAAGATTGATCTAATTTCAAACTTGAACAAATATGATTAACAAACAACAAGAGTTTTATGTGGTCATCGAGCGAGATGAAGATGGGATCTACGTTGGAGAAGTGCCGCAGCTTAGAGCCTGCTATAGTCAAGGCGAAACGATCGATGAACTCATGACCAACATCAAAGAAGCGATCGAGCTTTGCTTAGAAGACCAAGCAGATGAACAAGTATCAGAATTTGTCGGCGTTCAAAGAGTAACGATCTGATGGCAAAACTTCCGACTGTGACAGGCGAAGAAGCAATCAAAGCACTTGAAAAAGTTGGGTTTCAAGTCGTTCGCCAAAAAGGAAGCCATATTCGGCTAAAACACGAAGATGGACGAGTTGTGACCGTTCCGGTGCATTCGGGCAAGAATTTGGGTAAAGGTCTGCTCAAGAAGATTCTACGGGATTCAGAATTGACCGTAGAAGATTTTATTGCTCTGTTTGAAGGTTAATCGATCAACCAAGTTCAATGCTTCAGGCAGACATGATGCAAAGGAAATTGTGCGTGATTTGGGTTTCACCGTTGAAGAATTAGTTGAGATTTTAGAGGAATAGTACGATTTGATACCGCTCAACCTCGACAACTCATTTTCCAGCAAACTAAAATCGCGGTGAAGCCCTGAATTTTCACTATGCCCGGATTCGATTTCTTTAAGCAAATTACAGATCAAGCAGATTTCTGGAAGGTTTTTACACCATTACTTGCTGTCATTATTCCCTTGATCGGTGGCGGCGGTTTGGTCGGTATTCTCATGCTTTGGTTGAACCATCGACAACAGTGGTTAAAACAAAAGCGATATCGTGAAATTCCCTCTGGAGATTTTTCATTTGAAATCATTCCACCAAATAGCAATACTGTTCTAAAACAACTCATGCCAGGAAGTAACGATGAAGATCCTTTGGCAGATGCAAATATTCCTTATCTACAGCGACAGCCCGATCGTAATGTTCGCCAAGAGCTAGAACGTGCTTTTGAAGAAAAATTGTGGGTCTTGATTTTGGGGCGGACAGGATTGGGAAAAACACGGGAAGCAGCACAATTAGCGAAGGTGCTGAACGACGAAGGATGGACAATTCTAAATTTGGCTGATAGGTCTGGAGAATGGCTGGATGAGCCTCGACAGTTTCCTTCTAAGCTTCGCCCGAATGCAAAGCTGCTATTCTTCTTGGATGATCTCAATCGCTGGGTGTATCATCGAGGCAATCCGCGAGAAATCCCAAAAGATGCAGACGATCCAACTCAACCGTTGCGAGTGCCAGTACAAGAGCGCTTGTTGAGAACGATCGCATTTTTTGAGCGTGAATGCCGTAATGAAGTTCGAGTAATTGCAACTGCCCGAAATGAAAGCGATCACCATCCCGATCGACCCCATGAACCGAGCGAAATCGAGAAATTGCAATTTGAGAAATATCCTGACTTCTGGAAGCGGTTCTATCGGTATGAGCTTGATACACCTTCAGATGAAGCGATTGTGCAGTTATTAAGCGATCTAGTTGAGGCTGCACATCTGCGGGCAAAAACTGACGAGTTTTCGCAGATTGCCTGCAGGAATGATGGGACATTTCGCAATATTATTGAGAACCTTCGCACTGCTGCAAATCGTGAATCAGTTGTAAGTGTTGAGGGACTTTCGGAAACGCTCGATCGAACATGGCGAGTCCGCTATAAAACAGCGCTCAAACGGTATCCAGAAGCAAGATACGTTTATGATGCTGTGGAAGTGTTGCGATTGCTGAATCTGGATTTGCATCCTGCAATGGTGGAAGCGACTGCAAAGCTATTTGTTCAGCAACGCGGCGTAAAACGGTTTTGGAAGAAATTGAAGCTTCAGAAAGCTCTAGCATCTCTGATCAAATCAGAGGAGATCTTAAATCCTAGGGATGGACAAATTGAAGCGAAGGGTGGGCAAGTTGATGTGAGGCGATACGTTCTTCTGGTTCTGAGAAAGCTCTCTGATGTTGGCAAAAAGCATTATTCTCAAAGCTTTCTAGCGTCTGAATTTTTTAATTGCGGTAATGCGTTACATGAATTGAATCACTACGACGAGGCGCTCGTAAGTCACGAAGTAGCAATCGCTATTTATGACGAAGCAATCAAACACAAACCGGATGATTACCAAGTTTGGTTCAATCGTGGTCTTGCACTAAGAAAGGCTCACTACACTTTTGAGGCAATTAAAAGTTACGACGAAGCAATTAAGCACAAACCTGACTTTCACGAAGCTTGGTTCAATCGTGGCCTTGCGTTCAAAGAGTTAAACGACTACAAGAATGCGATTACGAGTTACGACGAAGTAATCAAACATAAGCCCGATGCTCACTATGCCTGGAATAGTCGCGGCGTTGCACTAGGAGAGATAAACTGCTATGAAGATGCGATTACGAGTTACGACGAAGCAATCAAATGTAAACCGGATGATTACCAAGCTTGGTTCAATCGTGGTAACTCACTTTGCGTGTTGCAGCGCTACGAGGATGCAATCACAAGTTACAACCAATCCCTTGAATACAATCCCAATTTGCGTGTAGCTTGGTTAGGCAAAGCCCATTGTTATGCTTTACAAGGTAACGCTGAGTTAGCTATTGAAAATCTTAAAACTTTGATCAAACTGAATTCACAATGGCGAGAATGGGCAAAAGTGGATTCAGCCTTTACCCGTATTCGTAACGACGATCGCTTTCAAGCCCTACTCAACGAACATCAAAATGGATGAGCGATAGACTATTTTTAGAATGGAGAAACGCTCGACATGAAAGGTTGAACACCATGACAGCAAAACAACGACTCATTCAAGGGATTGAGCAAGCACCCGACCCCCTAATTGAGAAAGTCCTGGATTCTTTATTAAAGGCAAAATCTGCAAGAAATCGCCCAAGTTCTATTCATCCATTGGCTCAATTTGCCGGAATCTTGAGCGACGATGAAGCGCAAGAACTGCAAGTCACGATCGCGAACGAGTGGAAATTGGTTACAGACGATTCAGATTTTCAATATGTCGATCTCCCTTCTATTGAGAAGTGGTAGAGCAATCCCACTCATGACTACTAACCTCAGCGATCGCATTCAATTTATCGATTAAAATAACTCATTCAATAAAAAAGAGGGAAGGTTCCCTCTTTTCTAAGATATGTGAAACTTCGATCTAAATCGAACCACCAGCAGCCTGAAGTCTCGCACGAGCGCGCTTTAAGGCTTGAGTTGCTTTCAGTTGGTCTTCTTTTGAAGACCCGCTTTCTGCTTGAGCAAATTTTGCTTGTGCCTCTGCATAAGCCGTTTGAGCCGCAGTTCTGTCGATATCTTCGCCGCGTTCTGCGCCATTGACCAGAATCGTGACTTCGTTTTTCTCGACTTCTGCAAAGCCGCCCATGACTGCGATCGGAACCCAGTTTTTTGCATCCCGAACGCGCAGAACGCCCGTTTCTAAGGCAGTAAGCAAGGGAGCATGACCTGTTAAAATGCCAAGCTGCCCCGTAGTGCTAGGAAGAATCACTTCCTCAGCGGATGAATCCCAGACCGTTTTGTCTGGTGCGATGACACGAACAGTTAAAGGCATAGTAAAAAAGGTAAAGGGTGAAATGGGTGAAATGAAGGATGAATACTCACCCTTCACAATTCAGATCTACTTCGCTTCAGCCTTCATTTTTTCTGCTTTCGCGATCGCTTCATCAATATCGCCAACTAAGTAGAAGGCTTGCTCTGGCAGTTCATCTAGTTCGCCTGCGAGGATCTTCTTGAATCCAGAGATCGTTTTCTCCAAGGTCACATACTTACCTGGAGATCCAGTGAAGACTTCTGCTACGAAGAACGGCTGAGACAAGAAACGCTCAATCTTACGC
>JALOOO010000309.1 GCA_025454375.1 Leptolyngbya sp. Prado105
TTTGGAACTTTGTGCATGACTATAATGCGACGCTGAGACGAAAGATGGCGAAGGCTAGCTGTACTATTTCCTCCAGCCTTTCCTAAATAGCACTACCCTGCGTGGAGAGGGGCACGATCAAACCGAAGCCCATATCTACTTTGGAGGAACCGGATCATATCCGCCTGGATTAAACGGGTGACAGCGACAAATTCGACGCACCGAGAGCCAACTGCCCTTAAGTGCGCCATACGTTTCTAACGCCTCGATCGCATACTGTGAACAAGTTGGCTGAAACCGACAACTCGGCATCAGCAACGGCGAAATTGCGATACGATAACCTCTTACCAATCCGATCAGCAGAATTTTCATACCCTCGATCGTAGTTCAAAACTCTACACTATGTCTTACTTTCGCCCAAGTGTTGACGCAATGACTGGATACGTTCCGGGTGAGCAACCTAAACCCGGAACGCCAATCATTAAGCTGAACACGAATGAAAATCCTTATCCTCCGTCACCAAACGCGATCTCCATTCTTAGAGAACTTGATCCCGAATGGCTCCGTCGCTATCCCGATCCCTACGCGAACGACTTCAGACAAGCTGCTGGAGAAGCCTTGAAGATTCCCAAAGATTGGATCATGGTTGGGAATGGTAGCGATGACCTGTTGAATGTTGTGGTACGAGCCTGTGCAGAAAAAGGGCGAAAAATTGTTTACCCAATGCCAACGTATGTTTTGTATCGGACTTTAGCTGAGATTCAAGATGCCGATCGCTTAGAAATTCCCTATGGTGAAAACAATCAACTCCCGCTTGATGAACTCATCGCGGCTCAAGGTGCAGTAACTTTTATTGCTTCTCCGAATAGTCCTTCAGGTCATGGGGTTCCAATGTCTGATCTGCGCCAACTTGCAGCAAATCTGAAGGGCGTACTTGTGATTGATGAAGCTTATGTCGATTTTGCGGAAGAGACAGCTTTGCCCTTAGGTGTAGAGTTTCCAAATGTGATCATTTTGCGAACGCTTTCAAAGGGCTATAGCTTAGCAGGATTGCGCTTAGGATTTGCGATCGCTCAACCTCACATCATTCGAGGTTTATTCAAAGTTCGAGATAGCTATAGTGTTGATGCGATCGCGACTTTAGTCGGGACGGCTGCAATGCGAGATCAGGACTATAAAAATGAATGTGCAAAGAAGGTGAAGAAATCAAGGGAGAAATTAGCGATCGAGCTTAGACAACTTGGCTTTGAAGTCTGGAATTCTCAAACAAATTTCTTACTAACTCTGCCTCCTAGTAATGCTGCAAAAACCTATGAAGCATTGAAGCGACAAAACATTTTAGTGCGTTACTTCAACCAGCCCAGCCTTGATGACAAACTGCGAATTAGTATCGGCACAGACGAGCAAAATCGGCTGCTCATCAATACTCTATCTCAGATATTTTCGCGTGGGGAGAGTGGTTTTCTGACATAACGCAGCGATTCTCGAACTTGTTTTTTGACATAACCTCAAGCACAGTGCCGAAACTGCTCGATCGCGGTTTGAACTAAGAAGGCGGTTTGAACTAAGAAGACAGTGCTGAAGTTTTAGCATTGTCGATCGAACAAGTCAGAGAATCCGCTCAAACCTAATCAGCAGTGTAGTTAACTCAACTGCACCACCGCCTGATCCTCAACCAATGTCCGCGCCGTCAGCAAATCCTCAACCGTAATCCGCAAAAATCGATCGCGATCTACTTGAAACTGTACTTTAATGCGATCGCTGCCCGGACTTCCCGGTGGATCAAGCTCTGCAATACTCCTCGCTCCATCCTTATCATTCAAAGGCTGCACCTGAGCCTGAGCGCTCGAAACATTGCGAGTGACTAATCGATCGCCATCAAAATAAACCTCAGTCTGAACCGTTTCTGCGCCTAATTCGCCCACAATCAACTCAATACTAGGCTGACTTTCAAGCGAAGCTCCCAACACCAATTCCACCGGACTCTCCATCGGGTAAGACTGTCCTGCTTTAATGAGAGGATGCCAATTGTGGCAATTCTGCCGCCGATCCCAGTAGCGAATCCCATACCCGTGATAGAGAAAATCTTTTAGTTCAATGCCTTGACTCAGTTGCAATGCCCCTTGAGCGATCGCTTCAAACGGCTTCTCACACCGAATCAAACGCTCATCAAAGTACTGCTTCACCCAATTCTGCACCGCCGGAATCTGAACTGTTCCTCCGACTAGCAACACAGCATCAATATCACTCACTCCTAACCCCTGTCGTCGAGCTTGTTGTAACACTTGCTCCATCGATTCATCAAGCTGCGTAAAAAATCCTTGATCGCTCAAAATTTGCTCAAAGCTCGATCGCGTCAAAGACAAGTCATAGCTCTCAAACGTTTCATCGTCAAAGAAAACTTCCTGCGCCTGAGACTGCATCGAAAGCTGAATTTTCAATCGTTCTGCTAGTCTCGCAATTAAGGGCGTTGCGACTAATCCTTGTGTCCTGACAAAGTGATCGACTAACCAATTGTCCAGATCCGCACCGCCTAAATTCTGTCCCGCTTTTGCAAGCACTCTAGCAGTCTTCGCCTTTTGTCCTGACTGTTCCTTAAATGATTTCTGTCCCCATTTGAGAATAAATCCTGTCGGTTTAGCGGCTTGAGTGACATTGGTTTGAATAATCGACAAATCTAGCGTTCCACCTCCAAAATCAATCACAAGCAAAGTTTGTCGATCGACAAATCCATACCCCAAAGCAGCAGCCGTCGGCTCATCAATCATCCGCACCTGATTGATATTCAAAGACTCACAAATTTGCCCCAACCAAAGCCGATACGCCTCAAAACTATCCACTGGAACTGTAAACACGATCGACTCTGCAATCTCTGGATCACTCGTTTTCAACTGATTGATAATCTGCGTCAGATACCATTCTCCCACCTGCTCAAATCGAATCGTCTGCCCATCTAATTCGGGCAAAAATCCTTGCACATTCGTTCCGATGCCGCGCTTAAAATTCCGAAAAAATCTTGAATCGTTACTCACATCCAACCCGCGATCGCGCACCGCTTGACCGATTGTGACTCTCCCTTCAGCCGCATTCTCGGCATACAGCAAACTGGGAATCAATGGTGGATTCTGTACAAGACGTTGAGAAATACTTGGAATCGCTAGAGTCTCCGGTTGCTGAGTCGCAGCATTCCAGCGCGTAATCACGGTGTTACTGGTTCCGAAATCGATCGCGTAAGGCATGGGATAGGAAATTAAAACTAACAGAGTCTTATCACCTCACCAAATCACAATTAATACCTCTAGAGCAAGACTTACAAAGTCAAGAGTTCAACATGTATATCGGGGGACTTATGGCAAGTATTAATAATATTTTGTAACATAGATGCACTTTGAACCTGTTGTACTCTCTCAAAAACTCACCATTATGTTTCGGCAACTCTCTGGCGAATCAGTCGCATTCCTGTCACGATTGCGCTCTAGCATTTGGATTCTCGGTATTTCATCTTGGCTTTTTGGCATCACAGACCGCTCGATCGCTGCTCTGATGGATGGCTACCTCTCCGCCCTTGACATCACACAATTGTTTACCGCCTCGTTTTTCTTCGTCAGTTGGCTCTTTCTAAAACCCGGCAAATAAAATAAACGTCATGGGGAGAACTCAAGTCTCCCCGAAACCCCTGACTCCTCAACCTTCTCAGCCCGATCCAAAGCCCAAAAATCAAACTCCGAAATTTCGTAACCCCCTTCCTTTCCTGAGCGTCGATATTACAAAATGTTGCAAAGAGCCTGGGAAGGTGAACGCAATGCCGCAAAATAATTGCGGAAGGTAGTTAAGTCAAAACGCTTGCCTAACCCGCTTGCGTGGCTTAAAAAGCCATTTGGGGAACTCCCGTTTAAACAAACTCGGTTACATTTCTTTGGAGGAATCCATCAATGAGTATTGTCACGAAGTCAATCGTGAACGCTGACGCTGAGGCACGTTACCTCAGCCCCGGCGAATTGGATCGGATCAAAGGCTTCGTCACCACTGGTGAAAAGCGTCTACGCATCGCTGAAACCTTGACAGGTGCGCGTGAACGCATCGTCAAGCAAGCAGGTGACCAATTGTTCCAAAAACGTCCTGACGTGGTTTCTCCTGGTGGAAACGCATACGGACAAGAATTGACCGCGACCTGTCTGCGTGACTTGGACTACTATCTGCGTCTCGTAACCTATGGAATCGTCGCAGGTGATGTCACCCCGATCGAAGAAATCGGAATCGTCGGCGTGAAGGAAATGTACAACTCCTTGGGCACCCCCATTCCTGCTGTTGCAGAAGGCGTTCGTGCAATGAAGAGTGTTGCACAATCCTTGCTCAGTGGCGATGACGCAGCAGAAGCTGGTGCGTACTTCGACTATGTAATCGGTGCAATGCAGTAATTTCTGCTTTGATCGATTTCCTCCTTTTATAAATTCAAGACCACGCGACTTACGGAACTTTAATCATGCAAGACGCAATTACCTCGGTAATCAACACTTCTGACGTTCAGGGTAAATACCTGGATGGCTCTGCCCTCGAAAAGCTCAAAGGCTATTTTGCAACGGGTGAACTGCGCGTTCGTGCAGCGACCACCATCTCTGCGAACGCAGCAGCGATCGTCAAAGAAGCCGTTGCGAAATCCTTGTTGTACTCGGATGTCACCCGTCCCGGCGGCAACATGTACACCACTCGCCGTTATGCTGCTTGCATCCGCGACCTCGATTACTACCTGCGTTACTCCACCTATGCAATGTTGGCTGGAGATCCTTCGATCCTCGATGAGCGCGTTCTCAACGGATTGAAAGAAACCTACAACAGCTTGGGCGTGCCTGTTACCTCGACGGTACAAGCAATCCAAGCGATGAAAGAAGTCACCGCTAGCTTGGTTGGTGCAGACGCTGGAAAAGAAATGGGCGTTTACTTCGACTACATCTCTTCTGGTTTGAGCTAAGAAGTTAAGTTACAGGACTGAAGCTTGTTTTAGTTCTTTAGCTTTGTAAGTTTGGAAGTCTGGAGTGGTGGTTAGGTGGTTGAGGCTTGAATGGGCTTTTACGATTTAATCTTGACTCTTGGCTTCCAACCTTTTAAAAAGAGCATTGTTCTCGAATGCGATTTCGTTTAAGATTTGTTAAGCCGCTATCATATAGCTGAGTCTGAGCGATCGCAGTCTTTTTGAGATTTTTCTAAACTCGACTTCCTTCAGTAGGGGCACTTGATCCTACATTTTTATCCTCTAGGAGAGACTGACTCATGAGAATGTTTAAGGTTACTGCTTGCGTCCCAAGCCAAACTCGTATTCGGACTCAGCGCGAATTGCAAAATACCTTTTTTACGAAGCTTGTTCCTTACGAGAACTGGTTTAAGGAGCAACAACGCATCCAGAAAATGGGTGGAAAGATTGTCAAGGTTGAATTGGCGACAGGCAGACCTGGAGCAAATACAGGTCTAGCTT